>NZ_JBHWEB010000055.1:0-60010 GCF_042734395.1 Amycolatopsis sp. NPDC059657
TGTTTGTCCCTTATCTACACCTAAAACCCACCCACGACCCTTACGTCAAGGCGGGCATCGGTTCGAGGTGCCCCTTCCGTTCCAGCCGCCGCAGGCCGAGCGCGCAGGCGCAGCCGAGCGCGACCAGGCCTGCCCAGGGCAGCTCAGGCAGGCCAGCGGACCGGGCGAGGTCGAAGACCGTGCCGGTGAACAGGTTTCCGAGCAGGATGCCGACGCCGACCACGGTGTTGTAGAAGCCGTAGTAGGTCGCGACCAGCCGCCCGTCCGCGAACCGGACGATGGTGTCCATCTCGAAGGGGAAGACGGCGACCGTGCCCAAAGCCAGCAACGCGGCCGACAACACCAGCGCCACCCCCGCCACTACCGGACCGGTTCGCGCTGCCGCGCCCGGAGCGACGAAAGCCAGCGCCATCAGCCAGATCCCGGCCGCCAGGCAGGTGCCAGGCGGCCACTTCCGCTGGAACCAGGCGGTGATCTTCAGCTGCCCTGCGATCGCCAGCCCGCCGGAGACCACGAACAGCGCCGCGATCAGCGCGGTGCCCGCCACGCCCGTACCGGCGATCCGGCGTGCCTCGATCGGCAGCGCGAGATACGTCTGGAACGACAGCACATACGACCCGATCATCACCAGCGCGAACAACAGGAACGACCGGTTACGGGTCACCGCCCGGATTCCGGCCGGGTGCCTGCCTTCCGGACGTTCCCGCTGCGTCGGCAGCGCCTTGATCTGGACCGCTGTGAGCACCCCGAAGACCGCCGCCGCGACCAGGCAGGTGAGCTTGAAGTCGACGGCCGTCAACGCCAGCCCGACGACCGGCCCGGCCAGGATCCCGCCCTGGTAGAACACGTTGAACACGGCGAACGCTTCGAGCCGCCGCTCGCCGGAGTCCGCCGCGAGGTAGGCACGCACGGCCGGGTTGAACAACGCGCCCGCGAACCCGGTCGCCGCCGAGGCCGCGATCAGGCTCGGCAGCGAGTCGACGACCGCCAGCAGCGCGAACCCGGCCGTGCGCAGGACACACCCGGCCACGATCAGCGGCTTGTAGCCGAAGCGGTCCGCGAGCGAGCCGCCTGCGAGGAACATGCCCTGCTGGGAGAAGTTCCGCACGCCGAGCACCAGTCCGACCGCCCAGCCCGCCAGTCCGAGCGGACCGGCCAGGTAGGTCGCGAGGTACGGCATCAGCATGTAGAAGCCGACGTTGATGGTGAACTGGTTGAGCATGAGCAACCTGCTCGGCCGGTCGAACGACCGGTACCGCACGAGAAGGCTCACGCCGGATCGACCACCTTCCGGCAGCGGGTCCAGCTCGTCACGACCTGCTCGGCCGGGTCGTCGATGCGCGCCGGAGCCGTCGGCCGCCTGCCCAGAAGCCCATGCGCGGCACAGTATTCGTCGTTGTAGACGGTGTCGAAGTAGCGCTGCGGACCATCCGGGAACACTGCCGCGACCCGAACGCCGGCCTCTTCCGTGCGCGCGACCCAGCCCGCGACCAGCGCCACCGCGCCGACACTCCAGCCGCCGGTCGCGTGATGCGCGGCGGCCAGGCGGCGGCAGGTCCACACGGCCTCGTGCGGCGCGACCCAGTGCACCTCGTCGAACGCGGCGTAGTCGACGTTGCGCGGGTGGATGCTGGACCCGAGCCCGCGCATGAGCCGGGTCGTCGCGGGCTGGCCGAAGATCGTCGAGCCGATCGTGTCGACGCCGATCAGCCTGAGGTGCGGGAAAGAGCGTCGCAGCACACGGAAAACACCGGCCGAGTGGCCGCCGGTGCCGACAGAGCAGACGAGCACGTCGATCCGGCCGAGCTGCTCGGCCAGCTCGTCGGCGAGCCCGGCGTAGGCGTCGACGTTGTCCGGGTTGTTGTACTGGTCAGGGCACCAAGCCCCGGCCTGTTCCCCGAGCAGGCGCTGAACGCGGTCGCGGCGCGCCTGCTGCCAGCCGCCTGCCGGATGCGGCTCGGTGACCAGCTCCACGCGGGTTCCGTGCGCGGTCAGCATCCGCCGCACGATCGGCTCCATCCCCGGATCGGTGACCAGGGTGACCGGATGCCCGTGCACGATGCCCGCCAGCGCCAGCCCGAGCCCGAGCGTGCCGCTGGTGGACTCGACGATCGGCGCCTTGTCCGCCAGGTCACCGCGTTCCTTGGCCTTGGCGACCATGTGCAGTGCAGGCCGGTCTTTCATACCGCCGGGGTTGAAGCCTTCGAGCTTGGCCCAGAACCCGTGTGGCGGGCCGGTGAGCGGGTCTTCGATCCACAGGACCGGGGTGTTCCCGACCGCGCGGTCGACGGTCAGTTTCGCTGTTTTCATGCGGAGTTCTCCCGTTTCGGGCAGGACGGCACACCGGATGGCGAGGGTTCGCGTCCGGGGATGAGGTGTGCGATCGCTGCTCAGGTACGGGAAACGCAGTGGTCCAGCAGTATTCGCCTGCCGGTGCGGCCCAGTGACGGCACCACGGCGAGTTCGCCGTGCTCGCTGCCGGGAGCCCAGGATTCCGTTGTGGCGCTGGGACTTTCGAGTGCCGTGCCGTGCTGGTCCTGCTGGCGCACGAGATCGGCGGCCGGTCGCTCGGAAGTGTCCTGGTGCTGCTCGGCCGGGCAGTGGTCGACATGCACGACCACGGCGGCATGCTCATGCGGCGCGTCGTGATGCCCGACGCACGCGGAGAGATGCAACCCCGCGACCGCGACGACGCCCAGGAAGAAGAGGGCGAGCCAGTAGCGGCTGCGGGTAGCCATGGGTTCACCCACGGTTGCCACCGTAGCAGATCTTGGTCAAGTGCTCGTGAGCGTCGCGGGCGGTTCTATTGCCCGGAAACCCAAACGTGGGGTCGTGAGTGGTATGGCCGGTTCTAACCGGCCGGAACACTCACGACCCCTGGTGTCGCGTGGCCAGGTCGTGGGCGAGGGGAACCCCTCGTTCAGACGCGAAAGGGCATGCGCGAGTGGTAACTCTGCTCCGTTGGACGCAGCAGAGTTGCCACTCGCGGCCTGTCCGGGCCTCGCGACGTGACGGCCCCGTCGGCCTGTCCGGAGCGCGCCACCTTGCCCTTCCCCTCAATAACCGCCCGCGACGCTCACGAGTCCTACCTGCCTCGGGTATGCACGGCCGCGACCTCGGCGTCGGTCAACGCCCGGTCGTAAACCCGGACCTCGTCGACCGACCCGTCGAGGAAGTCGACCGGCGAGCCGCCGTACTTGCCACGGCCGATCACGGTGTTGCCGCTCGTCTTGTCGGTCAGGCAAGCGTCGCGGACCGCGGCGGGCTGGCCGTCGACGTACAGCTTCAACTGCCCGTGCGCGGCGTCGCGGACGCCGACGACGTGATACCACTGCCCGGCGACCGGAGTCACCGGTGCGAGGGCGCGCTCACCGACGAAGCTGAACGCCAGCTTGCGGTCGGCGCCGGAGTACTGCAGGAAGAACGCGCTGTCCCGCGGCCCGTCCTGGCTGACCACGGTCTGGAACGCGCCGCCGAGTTCGGTGAACTTCACCCACGCCGACACGCTGTAGTTGCCCGAGGTGTCCAGCAGTGCCGCACCGGTGTCGGCCTGGCCGTTGCCGGTCAGCGTCAGCGCCGAATCCGCCCAGCCGCCGTTGGTCACCGTGGCGTCGTGCCCGCCGATGCTGTCCCGCGCCACCGTGCCCTGGCCCTCGTTGAACGCGTACGCGTCGATCCCGTCGATCCCCGGCTTGCCCGGCGGGAACTCACCCGGTGGAGCCGTGTCGGCGGACCTGATCAGCGCCTCGTTGGCCGCCCGCACCTTCGCGAAGTCCATTTTGGACACCTGGCGGTCGTAGGTCCAGAAGCCGTTGATCTCCTTCTCGACGTCGGTCGTCTGCGTGTAGACGCCCGCCGAGACCCCGCATCGCTGCTTGATCAGCGTGAGCCGCTTCTGCAACTCGGCATAACGGTCGGTCAGGACCGTGCTGTTCGGCACGATCTCGTACGCGAAGCTACCGGCCGGGTCGAACTCGTGCCCAGGCGTCCGCAGGCCGAGCCCGCCGTACTCACCGTCGACCGCGGCCCGTGTCGCCGACGGCGAGGGCGCGCCCGGCCCGATGTACATGTGGTTGTCGTACATGTCGCCGCGGCCGCTGTCCGGCTCGGAGTCGCAGCAGTTCACGCCGCTCTCGGCGTTGACCAGCCTGCTCGGGTCCCAGGCCTTGACCTGGTCGGCGATCCGGCCGACCTCGTAGTCGCCCCAGCCCTCGTTGAACGGCACCCAGGTGACGATCGAGGTGAAGCTCTTGTGCAGGTCGATCATCCGGTGCAGCTCGGACTCGAAGTTCGCGCGCCCGGTCGGCGACGCCTCGCGGCCGGTCATCATCGACGGCATGTCCTGCCAGACCATCAGCCCGAGCTTGTCCGCGTGGTAGTACCAGCGATCCGGCTCGACCTTGATGTGCTTGCGGACCATGTTGAAGCCGAGCGCCTTCTCCTGCTCCAGGTCGAACCGCAGCGCGGCGTCGGTCGGCGCGGTGTGGATGCCGTCCGGCCAGAAACCCTGGTCCAGCGGGCCCATCTGCATGACGAACTTGCCGTTCAGCATCATCCGGGTCTTGCCGTCTGAGGTCTTGCCGAGGCTGATCGACCGCATCCCGAAGTACGAGCCGACCTGGTCACCGTTCAGCTTGACCCGCAGGTCGTAGAGGTGCGGGTCGTCCGGCGTCCACAGATGCGGCTTGGGCACCGGCAGCGAGAGGGGAGTGTTGGCCATGCCGCTCACCCGGCCGACCATGCGGCCGTTGTCGTAGGCGACGGCCTCGACGATGCCGCCGCCGGTCGCGCGGACGTTCAGCGCGAGCGCGCCCTTCGCGAGGTCGGGCGTCATGTCGAGCCGCTCGATGTGCGTTGCCGCGACGGGTTCCAGCCAGACCGTCTGCCAGATCCCGGAACTCGGCGTGTAGAAGATGCCGTCGCCCGGTTTGCGCTGCTTGCCCAGCGGCTGCTCGCCCGCGTCGTTCGGGTCGGAGACGCCGACCACGATCTCCTGCTCGCCGGAGGACTTCAGCGCGTCGGTCACGTCGACCGAGAACGCGTCGTAGCCGCCGGTGTGCCGGGTGACCTGCTTGCCGTTGACCCAGACCGTGGTGGCCCAGTCGACCGCCTGGAACCGCAGCACCACCCGGTCACGCCACTCGCGTGGCACGGTGAACGTGCGGCGGTACCACATGTTCGTCTCGTGCCGCATGATCCCGGACAGCGCGGACTCCACCGGATACGGCACGAGGATCCGCTCCGCGAGGTTCTTGCCGATCGGCGGCGCCTCACCGGCGGTGGCCTTCGAGAACTGCCAGACCCCGTTGAGGTTCTGCCATCTGTCGCGGGTGAGCTGCGGCCGCGGATACTCAGGCAGCGCGTTGGCCGGCGAGACCAGATCCGACCACGGCGTCTTCAGCGCCGGTTCGATCTTCTTCCAGCTCGGTGGGTCTGCGGCGGCAACCCCCACAGTGGACAGTAGGACGGCGACGACGGCGAGGAGCACCGGACGCGGAGAGAACATTTATGAACCTCTCTATGCGTTACGGGATTTGGCGAGCCAGCGCTGGATGATGACGACCACGAGCAGGAAGCCGCCGCTCACCACCGACTGGAAATTGCTGTCGAGCGTGCCGATCTGGTTGATCACGCTCTGGATCACGTTGCGCAGGCCGACGCCGATCACCGTGCCGATGATCGTGCCTGCGCCGCCGGTCAGCAGCGTGCCGCCGATGACCACGACGGCGATCGCGTCGAGTTCGGTGCCGACGCCGATCACGGTGACACCGGACTGCAGATACGCGGCGGTCAGCGCACCGGCGAACCCGGCGAGCAGGCCGCTCATCGTGTACACCGCGATCTTGGTGCGCGCCACCGGCAGGCCCATCAGCAGCGCGGACGACTCTGAGCCGCCGGTGGCGAACACCGACTGGCCGAACCGTGTCCGTCGCAAAAGGACACCACCGGCGAGACAGAGTGCCGCCGCGACATAGACCGGATACCCGATACCGAGGAAAGTCCCTTGTCCCAAGCGAAGGAATATAGCGTCACCGGGGATCTTGAACGTCGTGGAGCCCTCGCTCGTGATCGCCAGCAGCAGTCCGCGGGCGAACAGGAGCGAGGCCAGCGTGACGATGAACGGCGCCATTCCGGTGCGTGCCACCAGGATTCCGTTGATCAGTCCAATGAGGCCACACACGGCGAGTGGTAACAGGAGTGAGCCGAAGAAACCCCATTGCGACCCATACGCCGCGAGCACACCGCCCAGCGCGTACACCGAGCCGACCGACAAGTCGATACCGCCGGTGATGATCACGAACGTCATCCCGAGCGCGATGACCAGCAGGAACGAGCTCTGCAGCGCCAAGTCGCGCAGGTTGCCGAGCGAGCCGAAGCGCGGGAACACGATCCACGCGACGATGATGACCACGACGAGCACGACCGCCGCGCCCTGCCGTTGCAGCAGGCTCGCCCACCGTTCCCGGTTGGCCTGGACGGCGGTCATCGCGTGCTCCGCTCTCGTGCGACGTAGACGGCCGCGATGATGATCGCCGCCTGCACCATCTGCGTGGCCGAGTCCGGCAGGTCGTGCTTGATCAGCGTGGCCCGGACGAGCTGCATCAGCACCACGCCCATCACCGTGCCGAGCACCCGGACCCGGCCTCCGGTCAGCGGCGTGCCGCCGACGACCACCGCGGTGATGGCCGAAAGTTCCATCAGCAGCCCGATATCCGCCGGGTCGCTGGCACCCAGCCGCGCGGTCGCCAGCACACCCGCGACCCCGGCGAGCACGCCGCAGATCGCGTAGACGCCGATGAGTACGCGCCGCACCGGCAATCCGGCCAGCGCGCTCGCGGACCGGTTCCCGCCGATCGCCACCAGCTGGCGGCCGAACGTCGTGCGCTGCACCAGCAACCCGACACCGGCGGCCAGCACCGCCGCGACCAGCACACTCACCGGGATGCCGAGTACGTCGCCGTTGCCCAGCGAGAGAAACTCGGGCGAGCGGACCTCGACGAGCTTGCCCTCCGCGATCACGAGCGCGAGCCCGCGCCCGCCGACCAAGAGTCCCAGTGTGGCGACGATCGGCTGAATTCCCAGCTGAGCCACCAGAAAGCCGTTGAACAACCCCGCGGCCAGCCCGACCACGAGCGCGACCAGTACGGCCGGCAGCGGCCCGTACCCGAGGTAGAGCGGGATGAGCGCGGCGGACAACGCCATCACCGCGCCGACGGACAGGTCGACGCCTTCGGTGCCGATGACCAGCGCCATCCCCAGCGCGACGACGCACACCGGCGCCGCTTGCAGCAGTTGCGTGCGGAAGTTGGCGGCGGACAAGAAGTTCTCGGTGAACAGCAGGTTGAACGCGAACAGCCCGGCGACCGCCAGGTACACGCCGTACTCCTGCAACCAGCGGGTTCTCGTCATGCGCCTGCTCCGGCGATGGCGGCCAGCACGTTCTTCTCGGTGACGTCCTCGCCGCTCAGCTCACTCGCGACGGTCCCGTCGCGCAGCACCACGATCCGGTCGGCGCCGTCGATGAGCTCCTCCATTTCGGACGAGATCAGCAGCACGGCGAGCCCCTCCTTGGCGAGTTCGTCGATCAGCGCCTGCACCTCGGCCTTGGCGCCGACGTCGATGCCGCGGCTCGGTTCGTCGAGCAGCAACACCTTCGGCTGGGTGCAGAGCCACCTGGCCAGCAACACCTTCTGCTGATTGCCGCCGGACAGCTCGGCCACCTTCTGGTCGGGACTGGACGCCTTGATACGCAGGCGTTTCATGAACGTGTCCACGATCCTGTCCTGTTTGGACCGGCTGACCAGACCGAACCGGGACAGCCGGGGGAGCGCGGCGAGCACGATGTTCTCGCGGACCGACAGGTTCGGGATGATCCCGTCGGCCTTGCGGTCCTCGGCGAGCAGGCTGATCCCGGCGCGCATGGCCTTGGCGACCGTGCGCCTGACCGGTCTCCCGCCGAGCAGCACGGTGCCGCCGTCGAGCGGCAGCGCGCCGATGATCGCGCGGGCGGTCTCGCTGCGCCCGGAGCCGAGCAACCCGGCGAGCCCGACGACCTCGCCGGGCCGGATGGTCACCGAGACGTCGTTGATCCGGGTGCCGCTGGTCAGCTTCTCCGCCCGCAGCAACGGTTCCTTCCCGGCGTGATGATCCTCGCCGAAACTCGTCGTGCCGTGCTCGCGGATGTCGCTGACCGCCCGGCCGAGCATCATCGACACCAGCTCGATCCTGGGCAGGCCGGCCAGCGGTCCACTGTGGACCAGCTTGCCATCGCGCAGAACCGTGACCTGGTCACAAATGCGGTAGAGCTCGTCCATGCGGTGGCTCACATAGAGGATCGCGATGCCGCCGGAGTGGAGCCGCTCGATGACGGTGAACAGCGTCTCCACCTCCCGAGGCTCCAAAGAGGACGTCGGCTCGTCCATGATGACCACCCGCGCGTCCAGCGAGACCGCGCGGGCGAGCGCCACCATCTGCTGCGCGCCGACACCCAGGCTGGCGAGCGGCTTGCGCACATCGGTCGTGATGCCATACCCCGCAAGGAGTTCCGCCGCGTCGGCGTTGAGCTTGCGCCAGTCGATCAGGCTCCGGTGACGCGGCTCGCGGCCGAGGAACACATTGGCCGCGATGCTCATCAGCGGGATGAGGTTGACCTCTTGGTAGATCGTGGAGATCCCGGCCTGCTGCGCCTGGATCGGCTTGGCGAAGGTCACCGGCGCGCCGTTGTGCCGCAGCACCCCGCCGTCCGGCTGGTAGACGCCGGTCAGCACCTTGATCAACGTGGACTTCCCGGCGCCGTTCTCGCCGACGAGCGCGTGCACCTCGCCGGGTCTCAGCGTGAACGAGACCCGGTCGAGTGCCTTGACGCCGAGGAACTCCTTCGAGACTTCGACGGCTTCCAGCACGTCAGACGACCTTTCAGTAAGCGTTCGCGACCTTCTGCGACGCGTTGGTCTCGTCGTACTGGTCATCAGAGATCACGATCGCGGGCCCGATCGGGTTGCCTTCCGCGAACTTTTGCAGCGTCGAGAAGGCGAGATTGCCGAAACGCGGGTTCGACTCGATGACCGCGTTGTACGAGCCGTCGACGATCAGCTGCACCGCGTTGCGGGTGCCGTCGATGGACACGATCTTGACGTCCTTGCCGGGGTTCTTGCCCGCGGCCTTGAGCGCGTTGACCGCGCCGATGCCCATCTCGTCGTTCTCGGCGTAGACCGCGGTGATGTCGGGGTGGCTCTGGATGAGCTGCTCCATCACCGCCTGGCCCTTCGACCGGTCGAACTCACCGGTCTGCTGCGCCACGATGGCCAGTCCCTTGGCGCTCGCGAGCTGGTCGGTGAAGCCCTTGGTGCGGTCGGTGGTCACGTTGTTGCCCGACGAGCCGAGCAGGATCGCGACCTTGCCGGTCCCGCCGGTCACCCTGATCATCTCGTCGGCGGCACGCTTGCCCTGCGCGACGAAGTCCGAGCCGATGAAGGTCAGGTAATCCGTGCACGGCTGCTGCGTCACCTTGCGGTCGACGGTGACGACCGGGACCTTCTTCGCCTTGGCCGCGTCGAGCGCGGGCTGCAGGCCGTCGGAGTTCAGCGGCGCCACGATCAGTGCCTGCGCGCCCTGGTCGAGCATCGACTTGATGTCGGCGATCTGCTTGTTGAGGTCGCTCTGCGCGTTCGTGACCAGCAGGTTCGCCGACGGGATGCCGAGCTTGGCGGCCTCGTCCTTGATCGACTTCGTCTCGGCGATGCGGAACGGGTTCGCCTCCTTCTCCGACTGGGAGAAGCCGATCTTCGCGGTCTTGAGGTCGAGCTTGGGGTAGCCGGTCTGGGCGAGCGTGCAGTCAGGGCCGCCCGACTGCCGCGGCGCGGCCGAGGCGGCCGGGCCAGGCCCCGACGGCGCGGTGTTCTGCGACTCGGTCTTGGCGCAGGCGGTGAGCAGTGCGAGCGCGGCGACCGCGACGACGGCGCGCTGGGCGGGGACATGCATGGGTGCTGCTCCTTCATGCCAGGGAGACGTCGGCGGACGTGCGGGGCGACGGTGACCCGCGTCACTCCGGATGGCTTCCTCCAGTTTTTACATCGTTGGCACAACGTTGTAAAGCGGCAAAGCGTGTAGCTAGGATTCTGCGAGCGAGACTGGAAAGGGAGGGCCATGGCACCGACGCTCAAGGACGTCGCCACGCTGGCGGGGGTGTCGGTGAAGACGGTTTCGAACGTCGTCAACGGCTACGACTTCGTCAAGCCGGAGAACCGGCGCCGTGTCGAAGAAGCGCTGGCCGCGACCGGCTACCGGCCCAACATGGGTGCGCGGAACCTGCGCCGCGGCCGCACCGGGTTCATCGCGCTCGTGGTGCCCGAGCTGAGCATCCCGTACTTCGGCGAGCTCGCCGGCCTGGTCATCACCGCCGCGCACGACCGCGACTGGAGCGTGCTCATCGAGCAGACCCAGGGCACCCGTGAGCGCGAGCGCGCCACGCTGGCGTCACTCGGCCCGCACATGATCGACGGCGCGATCATCGGCCCGGAGGCACTCGAGGTCGAGGATTTCACCGAATTGGCGCCGAAAGTCCCGTTGGTCATGCTCGGTGAGCACGCGCTCGACGTGCCGATCGACCGGGTGGCCATCGACAACGTCCTCGCCGCCCGCACCGCCGTCACGCACCTGGCCGGGATGGGCCGCCGCCGCATCGCCGCCATCGGCGCGAACCCGCACCGTGGCACGGCCGCGCTGCGGCTGACCGGGTACCGCGAGGCACTGGCCGCCGCCGGGCTGCCATCGCTGCCTGAATACGTCTCGCCGGCGTTGAACTATCACCGCGCGGACGGTGCGACCGCCATGGCGCACCTGCTCAGCCTGCCCGAACCACCCGACGCGGTCTTCTGCTTCAACGACATGCTCGCCATCGGCGCACTGCGCACGGCGGCCGAACGCGGCTTCCGCGTGCCCGACGACATCGCGATCGCGGGCTTCGACAACACCGAGGAGAGCGCGTATTCACTCCCGTCGCTCACCACGATCGCACCGGACAAGGCGGCCATAGCGCGCGCCGCCGTCGACCTCGTCCACCGGCGCTCGGAGTCGGCCGCGTTCGAGCCGACCGAGGTGCAGACGCCGTTCGCGCTCCAGGTCAGGGAGAGCACGACCGGGCTCGTCTAGCATCGCGAGCGTGAACCACCCGTACCTGGTCGTCGACACCGACGCCGTCGAAGCCCGCGCCCGCGAGTTCGTCGCGTTGTTTCCCGGTGCGCACGTCCGGTACGCGGTCAAGGCGAATCCGGAACCCGCTGTGCTCGACGCGGTGCTGTCCGTGGGCGCCGGGTTCGACGTCGCGGGGCGCGCGGAGATCGAGCTGTGCCTTGCGCGAGGCGCCGACCCGGCTTCGCTGGCCTACGGGAACACGATCAAGAAGCGCGACGACATCGCTTTCGCCTACGCGCGCGGGGTTCGTGAGTTCACTTCGGACGCGCTGAGCGACATCGAGAACCTGGCCGAGTGCGCGCCGGGGTCGCTCGTGTCGGTCCGCCTGCTGCTGGACGCGCCGGACTCCGTGACCCCGTTCGGCCGCAAGTTCGGGGTCGAGCCGCCGGTCGCTTTGGACTTGCTGCGGCGGGCTGTCGCGTCAGGACTTCGCGTCGGCCTGGCTTTCCACGTCGGCTCACAGCAGCTGGACCCGAGTGCGTGGGAGATCGGGATCGCCACCGCGGCCAAGCTCGCCGCCGAGGGCATCCTGCTGGAGCGGCTCAATCTCGGCGGTGGCTTCCCGGTGTCCTATCGGGAGTCCGCGCCTTCGCTGGCCGAGTACGCCTCGGCGATTCATGCGGCGCTGGCGGCGTATTTCCCGGACGGCCATCCCTCGTTGCTGCTGGAGCCAGGCCGGGTGCTGGTCGCGGAGGCCGGCGTGATCCGGACCGAGGTCGTCCTCGTCAAACCCGGCTCGACGCGGTGGGTCTACCTGGACATCGGCCGCTACAACGGGCTCGCTGAGACCGAGAACGAGGCCATCGCCTACCGCCTGCTGACCGACCGCGACGGTCCGTCCGGCCCGGTGATCCTCGCTGGCCCGACCTGCGACGGCGACGACGTGCTGTATCAGCGGACCCCCTATGAGCTGCCGCTTTCCCTGCGCGCGGGCGATCTCGTGGAGATCCCGGGCGCGGGTGCCTACACGGCGAGCTACGCGTCGGTCGCGTTCAACGGCATCGAGCCGCTTTCCGTTCGGTGCGTCGGGAGGTTCGCCCATGGATGACGTCGGCCGCTTCGCCGGACGCCACGTGCTCGCCGAACTCCATGGCGTGTCACCGGTTCTGCTGGACGATTCGGACTTCCTGCGCTCGGTGCTGGAGGCGTCGGTGACGGAGGCGGGCGCTTCGGTGCGCGAGGTGATGGCCCACCGGTTCGCGCCGCAGGGCGTGACCGTGCTCGCGCTGCTGGCCGAGTCGCACGCCTCGGTCCACACGTACCCGGAGATCGGCGCGGTCTTCGTCGACGTCTTCACCTGCGGCGACCGCGCCGACCCCGAACACGCGGTCCGCCTGCTGGCGAAGGCGCTCAACGCGACTTCGGTCGAACTGTCCACCGTACTGCGAGGAGAACACTGATGCGCCGGATCGCCGAGCCCATGGGCACCGGCCTGACCAGGATCTGGGAGGTGGACGAGGTCCTCTTCGAGGCTCGGACGCCGTTCCAGGACGTCCTCATCGGACAGACTTCCCAAGGCGTGACCTTGTTCTGCGACAACGAACGCCAAAGCACGGAAGCCAGCCAGCTCGTCTACCACGAGGCGTTGATGGTCCCGTCGATGCTGCTCGCCGCCCAGCTCGATCGAGTGCTCATCATCGGTTCGAGCGAGGGCGTGGTCTGCGAAATGGCCGTCGCCGCAGGTGCGTCGCATGTGGACCATGTCGACATCGACACCGAGGCCGTCCAAGCCTGCGCTGCTCATTTGCCTTACGGCTACACGACTTCAGCACTTGAGCGCGCGGTCCGTGGCGAAGGCCCGATCCACGTCCACTACGAGGACGGCTTCAAGTTCCTGGCGGACAGCGGGCTGTACGACCTGATCGTCATCGACCTCCCCGACGAGAACACGGACCCCGAGGCGCAGCACAATCGCTTGTACGGCACGGAGTTCCTGCTCGAGTGCGCCTCGCATCTCACCGAAGGCGGCGTGCTGAGCTGTCAGGCGGGGTGTCCGACCCTGTGGCGCAACGAGACGCTGCTCGCGTCCTGGCGTCGTTTTGGTGAGGTCTTCGGCACGGTCCTGTACTACGGCTCCGACGAGCACGAATGGGCGTTCCTCTCCGGCCGCCGCGACCGGGTCGAGGTGCCGGTCGCGGACCGGCTGGCCGCGCTGCCGTATCGTCCCTCCACAATAGACACTCTGGCTCTGCGCGGTGGAACGGTTCCGCCGTATTCTCTTCGAATGGTGCGCCCGTGAGGCTTCCCGTCCTGCTCGTCGTCTTGGCTTTGCTGTTCGGCCTCCCGTGGTGGACGCTCGTGCTCGCCCCTGGTGTGCTGGTGCTGCCGGGCACGATCGTGTTCATGGCCGCACTGCTGCTGTTCCCGCTGATGATGTACCTGGGCCACAGCCGCCGCGCGCTCGACCGGGCGGCCCGTATCGGCGACACCATGCTGGGCGTGATCTGGGTGTTCTTCGCCTGGAGCGCGCTCGGCCAGCTGCTGCACGTCTTTTTCGACAGCTCCACGGTGGCCTTGGTCGTATTGGTGATCTCGGTGGTCCTGGTGCTCTGGGGCACCTTCGAGGCGATGCGCGTCCCGCGGATCAAGCGCGTCGACGTGATCATCCCGCGCCTCGGCGCCGGCCTCGACGGCGTCAAGGTGGCCCTCATCTCGGACACCCACCTCGGCCCGCTGAACCGCGCCCGCTGGATGGCGAAGGTGGTCGCGGTGGTCAACGACCTGGACCCGGACATCGCGATCCACGCCGGCGACATCGCGGACGGCTCGGTCGCCCGCCGCACACCCCAGGCGGCGCCGCTGGCCGACGTCCGCGCCCGCCTCGCCAAGGTGTACGCGACAGGCAACCACGAGTACTTCGGTGAGGCCCAGGCTTGGCTCGATCACATGGAAACCCTGGGCTGGGAACCACTCCACAACCGCCACCTGGTCGTCGAACGCGACGGCGCGAAGCTTGTCCTCGCCGGCGTCGACGACCGCACGGCCGCCGCGTCCCGCCTCCCCGGGCACGGCGCTGACCTCCCGCGCGCTCTTTCCGGCGCGGATGAGTCGTTGCCGGTGCTTCTCGTCGCGCACCAGCCGAAGCAGATCACGGACGCGGTGTCGGCCGGCGTCGACCTGCAGGTCTCCGGGCATACCCACGGCGGCCAGATCTGGCCGTTCCATTACCTGGTCCGCATCGACCAGCCGTCCGTGCACGGCCTGACCAAGCACGGCGACCGCACCCAGCTCTACACAACCCGAGGCACCGGCTTCTGGGGCCCGCCCCTCCGAGTCTTCGCACCCAGCGAGATCACCCTCCTGACGCTGAAGGGGTCGTAGGCGTTCCCGGGCGGCTAGTAGGCACCGCGCACAGAACGCGGACACACGTACACAGCGGGCGGACACGCGTGCACAGAGCGCGGACACGCCCGGGATCGCGAAGATCCGTCGGCGTGTCCGCGTTCCCTGCACGCGTGTCCGCGTTCTGTGCACAGTGCCGGACGACCCCTAGGATGGGGTTCGTGAAGATCTTGGCCGGGGTCGCGGTCGCGCTGGGTGTCGCGGCGGTGTGGTTGCGCCGCAGCCTGCTGGTGGTGACCGTGGACGGGTCGAGCATGCAGCCCACGTTCGCCGACGGGGACCGGGTGGTCGTGCGGCGGGGCAGGACCGTGCGGCGTGGTGACGTGGTGGTGCTCGAGCCGCCGCTCGATCCCGGCGCTTCGCATCTGCCGTCGGGGCCCGGTGCGGATGGCCGGTACTGGAATCTCAAGCGGGCCGTGGCGCTGGCGGGTGACCCGGTGCCGCCCGGTATCGCGGGGTCGGACGGGCACACGGCCGTGCCCGCCGGGACGCTCGTCGTGCTCGGGGACAACCCGGACAGCGTCGACTCGCGTCAGCGGGGGTTCTACCCGGCCGATCAGGTGCTCGGCGTGGTCAGCCGCCGTATAAACGGGCGATAAGGCGCTTTGTACGAATCGTGTACAGCCCATTCCTAGTGTCGGGACATCACATTTCGGTGATGGGAATGGAGAAAACCCGATGAACTCTGTACTGGGCCGTATCGGTGACCGCGTGCTCGAGCGCCTCGTGCCGAAGACGACTGCGAAGGCCGACACCAGCTTCTGGAGCCGCTGCTTCTGCGGCACTGTGGACGGTACCAAGTACCGGTACGAACGCTACTGCCACGTCGTCGGTGGCCACAGCTCCTGTGGGCAGTGCGAGGTCCGCGGCATCGGCTGCTGAATCCGTTCGGGCGGGAAAGCGCGGGAGGGTTTCATGTCATATGCCGAATTGTTCTTCCGCGCTTTCCTGCTCGGCGTCTTTCTCTTCGCCGTGCTCGGAAAGGCGCGTGGACGGGCGGCTTTCAACGAGTTCGTCCGTTCGATACAGGGGCTGCGGCTGACGCCCCGTAAGTGGTCGGCGCACGTGGCGGCGCTGGTGGTGGCCGCCGAGGCCGTGGTGGTGGTGCTGCTGGCCGTGCCCGGCACCGTCGTGGCCGGCTTCGGGCTCGCCGCGTTGCTGCTGATCGGCATGACCGGCGCGATCGTGGTGGCGATCGGCACGGGGCGTCAGGCGCCCTGCCGGTGCTTCGGCGCTTCGGTCACCCCGCTGGGCACCGCCCATGTGGTGCGGAACCTGATCTTGCTCGCCACCGCGGCGGGCGGGCTCGGCTTCGCGGGCTCCGCCGGCGCGACCGAGCCGGGCGGGGTGGTGCTCGCACTGGCCGCCGCCGTGGTCGGAGTCCTGCTCGTGGTGCGTGCCGATGACCTGATGGCGTTGTTCGCCGTCACCCAAGATTCGAAGTGAGGCTGGAAAATGACTTTCCTGGTGGCGGCCGTCGTTTTCGTCGGCGCGTTGTGCCTGTTCAACCTGTTGCTCACTTTCGCGGTGCTGCGACGCCTGCGCGAGCAGGGCGACGAACTGGCGGCGCTCAAGGCGAAGCATGGGCCTCGGTATGACCCGGAAGTGATGGTAGGCCAGGAGATCCCGGTCGTCGGGCACGACCTGGTCGGCTTCTTCGACTCCGGCTGCCCAACCTGCCACGAAGAAGCTCCGCTGTTCGCCGAGCTGGCCGTGCGCCACAGCGCGCTCGCCGTCATCAGCGGTGCGCCGAAGGACGTCACCGACCTCATCGAGCTGCTCTCGCCGGTGGCGTCGCTCGTGCTCGGTGACGAGGCCACGGAGCTCACGAAGGCCGTCGACATCCAGGCGTTCCCGACTTTCCTGCAGGTCAGCGGGTCCCGGATCGAGCAGGCGCAGACCTCCGTGGCGGCACTCGCCGAGAAAGTGCCGTCGGCGTGAGCAAGACGCGTGAGCTCGCTCGCCAGGTGGCCGTCGTCTGGCGGCTGTGCTGGCGGGCGGGACGGTCACTCGCCATGGGACAGCTGGCGCTCGCCGTGCTCGGTGGGCTGCTGCCGACCGCGACGGCCTGGCTGACGAAGTTCGTCGTCGACGACCTCGTCGCCGGGCGCCCGGAAAGCGCGTTGCTCGCCGCGGGCGGGCTGCTAGGGATCGGTGTCGCCGTCGGGGTGTTGCCTCCGCTTTCCTCTTACCTGCAAGCGGAACTGTCCCGGCGGATGGACCGCGCGATGCAGGACGAGCTCTACACCCGCATCAACGGCTTCCAAGGGCTGGCGCGCTTCGAAAGCCCAGGTTTCCTCAATGAGCTGAACATGGCCGTCGAGGCCTCCGGCGGCGCGATGCGGCCGGTCACCACCGGCCTGTTCGACGCCGGGCGCACCATCATCACGCTGGTCAGCCTGCTGGCGACGCTGTCGTTGCTGAGCCCGATGATGGCGATACTGGTGACGGTCGCCGCCGTGCCCGCACTGTTCTCCAGCCTGGCGCTCACCAAGGGCCGGGTGGGCACCATGGCCCGGCTGTCACCGGCGACGCGGCGCCGGGTCTTCTACTCCTCGCTGATCACCGATGTCCGCGGTGCCAAGGAAACCCGCCTGTTCGGGCTCGGCGGATTCCTCAAAGGACGGATGCTCACCGAGCTTGACACCATTCAGGACGGTGAGCGCGGACTCGACCGCCGCGACGCGCGCAGCCGGTCGCTGCTGGCGTTGCTGTCCGCGGTCGTCGCGGGCGCAGGGCTGGTCTGGGCGGTGTACTCGGCCGCGAGCGGGCGGCTCAGCGTCGGTGACGTCACCGCGTTCGTCGCCTCGGTCGCCGGCGCGCAGGGCGCGCTCGTCGGGCTGGTCGGCAGTGTGGCGATGGCGCACCAGGCGCTGCTTTTGTTCGCCTATCACGTGAAAATGACCTCGTTGCCCGACGACCTCCCGCCGCACGGCGCAGCCGCGTTGCCGCCGCTGCGGACCGGGATCGAGCTGCGGGACGTCTGGTTCCGTTACGACGAAAGCCATCCGTGGGTGCTGCGCGGCGTCGACCTCACGCTCGCGCACGGCGAGTCGCTGGCGCTGGTCGGCCTCAACGGCGCTGGCAAGAGCACGCTCATCAAGCTGCTCTGCCGCTTCTACGATCCTTGCCGCGGCGCGATCCTGTGGGACGGGGTCGACATCCGCGACGTGCCGCCGGAGGAACTGCGGCGGCGGATGGGCGTGCTCTTCCAGGACTACATGTCCTATGACCTGACCGTCGCCGAGAACATCGGCGTCGGCGACCTCACCGCGCTCGAGGACCGGCCGCGGATCGAGGCCGCCGCGAGCCGGGCCGACATCGACATGGCCGTCGAGTCGCTGCCCCGCGGCTACGACACCATGCTGAGCCGGATCTTCGCCGACCAGGACGACGACAAGGGAGTCACGCTCTCCGGCGGCCAGTGGCAGCGCTTGGCGCTGGCCAGAACGCTGCTGCGCGACGAATCCGACCTGCTCATCCTCGACGAGCCGAGCGCGGGACTCGACGCGCAGGCCGAGCACGAGATCCACGAGCGGCTGCGCACGCACCGGACGGGCCGGACCAGCCTGCTCGTCTCGCACCGGCTGGGCGCGGTCCGTGAGGCGGACCGGATCGTCGTGCTCGGCGGCGGCCGGATCATCGAACGCGGGTCGCACGACGAGCTGATCGGCCTGGATGGCGAGTACGCCAGGTTGTTCGCCATCCAGGCCGACGGCTACCGCACGGTGTAGGAGTACGGGAACGCCTTCAGCTCGTCGCCGGTGGTGGCGAAGTCGCTGAAGTCGTCCACGTACAGCACCCCGGACACCTTGGTGCCCGATGCGGCGCCGGGGTTCAGCGTCACCGTGATGGTGCCGCTCTGCCCCGGCTGGAGCACCAGCGGCGTGAACGCGAGCGGGTTCTCCTCGCTCGCGCCGAGCCACGCGTTGCCGGTCGACGTGGTCACCGTCTTGTCGAACAGCCGCGTCGTCGCCACCATCTTGAAGTCGGCGGTGCGGCTGCCCGAGCCGACCCCGTTCGCGGCCAGCAGCCACGGCCCCGGCGCGACCGCGGGGGAGGACACGGTCGCGCTCGCGACGTAGTTGGCGCCGGAACGGCGGAGCAGCTCGGGGCCGCCGAGGAAACCGATCAGGCTGACGTCGATCGGCGCGTTCGCGGCCGCCGTCCCGGTGAGCTTGGTCGTCGCCGGGGGAACCAGGTAGATCAGCGGGCGGCCGATCGGCAGCGAAACGCCTTTCTCCGGGCCGTTCGCGAGCAACCGCACGTCGCCGGTGGCCGTCGAACGGGCGTCCGCGAAGAACGACAGCGGCGCGATGCCGTTGTTGCGCAGGTCCACCCGCGCGGTCACCGGTTTGCCAGCGGGCAGCACCGCACCCGACGGCAGGCCGGTCGCCTTCACGTCGACCGTGTCGAACTTCAGCTCGCCGGTGAACTTCTGCTCGGTGGTCGTGCCCGCGACCGGGTTGGACACGGCGACGATGAACGTCCACCGCCCCGGCGCCGGGTCCCGCCGGAACTCCTGCAGTGTGCTGCCGAAGGTCGCCGGGTTCCCGTCGGGGCCGAGGGTCCGCACGTTGTTCTGCTGGCTCAGAATCTGCCCGTCGGGGCTCACCAGGTAGCCGAAGATCATCTGGTTCGGGTCGCCGTCGAGCTTGAGGTCGATGCCGAAATCGCGACGGCCCGCCGGCACGTCGAACTGGTAGAAAGTGTTCTGCGCGGCGATGAAGTCGCGGCCGTTGCCGCCGGTCAGTACCCCGCTGAACGTGCTCTTGACCAGGCTGCGCAACACCATCGGCACCACGGCCCGCCCGACGCGCACCGAGGCGACGACATCGCCGGGTGCGTCCGGGGTCTGCGCGAGCACATGGAAGGTCGTGCTCTGGCCGGGAAGCAGCAGCGCGGTCGCGGGGGAGACCGTGCCCAGCGGCGCGGACGCCGCCGTGCGGACGCCGAACGCGATCGATCCCCGGTAGCCGCCGTCGGCCTTGCTGTCGAACAGGGCCGTCCAGGTGCCCGCGATGGGAGCGTGCACTTCGACATGACCGAAACCGGAGTCGCCCTGCGAGCCGAAGACCGCGGTCAGCGTGCCCTGCGGGTCGAGCAGGCGCAGGTTCACCGCGTTGCCACCGCTCGGCGCGTACGCCAGCGAGAAGTCCAGATGCTCGGCGTCCGGCGCGACGGTGAACTTCTTCGTCACGAAGCCGAACGTGGTGCCGGAGCCACTTGTCCACGTAGGACTCTTGGTGGCGTCCAGGTCGACCTTGCCGCGCGTGTCGGCGAGTACCTTGGTGAATGCCTTGGTACGCGGGGAAACCGTCTGCGGAAGCATGCCCGAATTGGTGACCTTGAGTGCGAAGTCCTTTTTGGACCCCGGCGCGGCCGTCGCGGAGAGCTGGGTCTGCTCGACGAGCAGGGTGTCGCTCTGCGACTTCGCCGCGAGCACGGCTTCGGCCGCGTTCAGCAGACCGGCGCCCTGCTGCTCGGCGCGGTCGCCGAGGTCGGTCGCGGTGCTCGTCAGCAACCGCTTGATCAGCGCGGGGCTGGGCTTCTCGCCATAGTGCGCCGACGCGTACGCCTCGATCACCAGCGCGGCGGCTCCGGCCACCAGCGGCGCGGACTGACTGGTCCCGCCGAAGTTGAAGATCGGCGATGGCGCGCCGCGGAAGTTCTTGCAGCCGGTGAAAAGCGCGGGATCGGGGGTGCAGACCGACCAGCCCTGATCGCCCGGCGCGATCAGATCGAGCGTCCGCGCGCCTTCGGTGACTCCGCCCGAGCTGATGGCCGCGATGTTGTCGCTCGCGAATCCCTTCAGGCCTGGCATGCCGCGCTGAGTCTGCGCGTTCACCCGGAACGCGGTCGACGCGCCGACGCTGATCACCGCGGGGTCGCCCGCCGGATTGCCGATGGTGTTGTTGAACCCCGCGTCACCGCTGGCGGCGACCACGGTCACGCCCGCGGCGGCCGCCGCCTGATTGGCCAGCGAGATGGGATCGGTGTGCCGGTCCGGATAGGGATTGTTGCCGAGCGATTCGTTGAGCACGTCGACCTTGGCGACCTTCACCGCGTAGTCGATGGCCTGCACGATGGCCGAGGTGGTCGAGCCGTCGTCGCCCGAGGTCTTGAGCCCGACCAGCGACGCGCCGGGCGCGACCCCGCGGATCTTGATGGTGCAGCCCTTGGGCAGCGGTGCCGCCGGGTTGACGTAGTCGCTCAGGTCGTAGGTCTGCCGTCCCTGCGCCGCGATCGCGCTCGCGTCGCCGAATGCCTCGCGTCCGCTGCTCGGCGCGTTGAGCCCTTCGCCGCTGAAATCCTTGTAGTCGGCGAAAACCGCGGAACCGTCCGCGCGCCGGAAGTCGGGATTCCGGACGTCCACCCCGTCCGCGAGGAAAGCGACCTTCACGCCCTTTCCGGTGGCCTGTGGCTGCTCGGCGTTCGTCAACCGCAAAGCTTCGGGTTCCAGCAAGGGTTTCGCCGGATCCGACGGGCACGTCCCGTCCAGCGGTGCTGTCACCGGCGCTGACGCGCCGGTCGGCTTTTCCACGATGACCGGCTTGGGACGCTTGACGACGAGGTCGGGCACGATGGCCTTGACACGCGGGTCTGTCCCCAGTCTGGCCTGATCGGCCGAGGTCAGTTTCGCGGCGAATCCATTGAGGACACTGAATTGGCGTACCGCTGCCGCGTTGATCAGGCCGAGCAGCGGTGCTTGCGGCTGCTGATCGGTCAGCAGGACGATCACCGGTTCCGGTGGGCTTTCGGCGGTTTCCGCGATCGCCGCCGGTGGCGCGACCACGGTCACCGCGAGCACGGAACCGACACAGAGGTGCCTGAGGCGCATCTTCTGACCTCTCACAAGTAGGGACTCGGTGAGAGCACGGATGCGGTGACGGCCAGGTTCAGTCGTCCCGGTCAGCGGGCACGCGCTTAGCCCTGCTGGGTGCCACGCGCGGCGGTTCGTTGGGCTGCTTGGGATACACCGGTGGCCACGGCGCGTCCATCAAGCCGTGCGCAAGATCGTAGCGGGACATCTCCAGCAGCGGCTCCAAAGACTGCGGAACCGAGTCACGCCAAGGATCGCCGGCTTCCGCGACCCGCGCGGGCACGGTCGCGATCGTCAGCTCGGCGGGATCCACATTGTCCAATTCGGACCAGAACAACGGCGTGGACACCTGCGCGCCGACCCGAGGACGCACACACCAGGCCCCGAACACCGTCTTGTGCGGCGCGTTCTGGTTGAAGTCGACGAAAACCCGCGAGCCGCGCTCCTCTTTCCACCACTGCGCGGTGATCAGATCGGGATGCCTGCGTTCCAAGGCACGCGCCAGCGCGACCGCCGCCGCGCGGACTTCGTAGCTGTCCCACCGAGGTTCCAGCCCGACGTAGATGTGCAGACCCCGCGAACCCGAGGTCTTCACCTTCGCTTCGATACCGTGCTCACGAAGGAAATCCCTGGTCAGCGCGGCGACCGAGCGGATCTCCTCGAAGCCGGCGCCCGGCGACGGGTCGAGGTCGACGCGCAGTTCGTCGGCGATCTCGGGCTGGCCGGCGTGGATCGGCCAGACATGGAAGCCGATGCAGCCGAGGTTCACCGCCCACAGTATGTGCGCGAGATCCGCCGCGACCAGGGCTTCGCTGGTGGTGCCGTTCGGTGTCGAGACGACGGTCGTGGTCAGCCACTCCGGCGCCGTCTTCGGCACCCGCTTCTGGAACCAGGACTTGCCGCTCGCGCCGTCCGGATAGCGCTCCAGCATGAGCGGACGGCCGCGCAGCGTCGCGAGCAGCGGCTCGGCGACGGCCTGGTAGTAGCGGACGAGGTCGAGCTTCGTCTCCTCGCGCTCGGTGAAGTACACCTTCGACGGGCTCGAGATCTTCACCTCGGTGCCGTCGACGTCGAGCATCAGGAACTCGCTCACCGTGCCTCCGAGAACAAGGTCGCCAGCTCGGCGGGTGCGACTTCCTCGAGCTGGGCGTAGGTGCACGACTCCGGCGTGCGGTCGGTGCGGAACCGCACCAGCCTGCCGCCGTGGCGCAACCGGCTGCCTTGCAGATGCTCGTACCGGATCTCCGCCACCAGTTCGGTCCGCAGCGGCTCCCAGGTCAGGTCCTTCGTCGGCGCCCAGCGGCTCTGCGCGCCCGGCAGCCGGGTGTCCTGGACCTCCGCCCACGACCGCCACGGGTGCCCCTCCAGCGCGTTTTCGCGCAGTGGAGCCAATTCGGTGACGAGTTCTGCGCGCCGCGCGGCAGTGAAACTGCTCGCGACGCCCACGTGGTGGAGCACGCCCTCGTCGTCGAACAGGCCGAGCAGCAGCGAGCCGACACCGACGCCGTCCTTGTGCCAGCGGAAGCCCGCCACCACGCAGTCGGCAGTGCGCACGTGCTTGACCTTCAGCATCGAGCGCTTGTCCTGCTCGTAGGGCAGCGCCGACTGCTTGGCCATCACGCCGTCGAACCCGGCGCCCTCGAACCGGGTGAACCAGTCCTGCGCCACATCGGGGTCCGTGGTGATCGGGGTGAGGTGCACGCGCTCCACCGAGGCGTCGAGCAGGCCTTCGAGCAGCTTGCGACGTTCGGTGAACGGCTCCTCGGTGAGGTCGCGGTCGCCGAGCGCGAGCAGGTCGAACGCGACGAAGCTGGCCGGAGTCTCCTCCGCCAGCTTCTTCACACGCGACGCCGCCGGGTGCAGCCGCAGCTGCAGCGTCTCGAAGTCCAGGCCCTCGCCGGTGACGAGCACGATCTCGCCGTCCACCACGCAGCGCGGGGGCAACGCGGCCTTCAGCAGCTCGGCGACCTCGGGAAAATACCTGGTCAACGGCCTGTCATTGCGGGAGCCGAGCTCGATCTCGTCGCCGTCCCGGAACACGACGCAGCGGAACCCGTCCCATTTGGGCTCGTAGACCAGCCCCGGCGCACGCGGTACCTCGTGCACGGCTTTGGCGAGCATTGGCTTGACCGGCGGCATCAGTGGCAGGTCCACGCCGCTGATCGTAAGGCTGATCAGGCATATTTGCTGGTACAGATCGCGGAGCCGGAGGCGAAGCCGTCGCGGAACGCCTCCACCCGCGCGAAGCCCGAGCCGACGCTCTTGCCGTCCAGGTCGCCCGCGATGAGGCTGTTGGCCTTGAGCATCTCGGCGACGGCCTCGTCGAGGTCACCGGGGGAGAGCTTCAACGGCGTCTCCTGGTCGCCGCGCATGGTGCTCGCCCAGGTGCCGGTCAGGCACGCGGTGCGCAGGCCCGCGACCGGGCCGTCGAGCGAGCCGCCCGAGGTCTTCTGCGCCGCCAGCGCGTACCGGGACGCGATCTCGGCGAACGCGGCGAAGTCGCCGATGCCGCCCTTGTTGCCGCGCCGGGGTGGGGTGCCGATCTTGGTCAGCTCGGCCGGATTGAGCGTGACGACGTTGGTGGCGGGGCAGTAGGCGGCGGGGGTGGTGAGCTTGGCGTTCACACAGGTGGCCGTGCGCTGGGTGAACGACGGCGGCTGGGTGCCGGGGAACGCGATCCGCAAGGAGTCCTCGAGGTTCTTCAACGCGTTCGGGTCGGTGACGCGGAGATTTCCCTTGCCCAGTCCCGAATCCCGCTCCTCCGGGCTGAACGCCTGCTGGCTGATCCGCTGCCGGACCTCGGTGACGTCGATCTTCGCGCAGCGTTTCGGGTCTTCGCCGAAGCCGAACTGGAACGCCGAGACCCGGTCGAACGCGTCGCCGTGCGCGCCCTCGGCCGCGGCGCTGGTGCCCGCGTTGTCCCTGATGAAGAACAGGGTGGACATGATCTGGTTCAGGCCGGGGCCGGTCGAAAGCTGGAAATGCGGCGCGTTGCCCCCGGCGACCCAGCGGAAGAAGTTGCCCGCGTAGCAGTCGGCCTGCTGCTCCTTGACGATCGACGGCGCGTCGCCGTCGCCGAGACGGAACTGGATCGCGTGGCCGAGTTCGTGCGCCAGCACGGCGACCACGGACATCGGGCCGAACGACTCGTCGAGGCTCGGCAGCAGCTCGCCGCGATCCCAGGCGACGGTGTCGTCGTTCGCGCAGTAGAAGGCGTTGACCAGCCCGGCCGTCGAGCTGCCGCAGAGGTTGAGCCCGCGTGCGCCGGAGTCGTACGAGACGAGCCTGCTGATCGGCTTGAACTGCCGGTCGAAGTGCTCGGGAAGCTGCTCTTTCCAGTACTGCTGCACATCCGCGACCGCGTTCGCGGCCAGCTTGTCGATGGCGCCGCCGTCGCCGTTGAGCACCGGGAGTCCGGCATCGGCCACCCCGGCCTTGGGCCCGCTCGGGCCGTCGGTGATGGCCAGCCCGGCCACCTTGGTGGGGTCCTGCCGGTCGGGGGCGCTCGTCCCCGGAACGGCCTGAGCGCAGCCCCCGAGCACGGCGACCAGTGCGGCCGCGCACGCGGCCCGTGTCAACGCCTTCATGTTGGGCTACACGGACCGCGCGCGAAACCGGTTCACTCGGTCAGGACGGCATGGCGGACATGTCCATGTAGGCGACCTCCCAGTGGTGACCGTCGAGGTCGAGGAAGCTGCGGCCGTACATGAAGCCGTGGTCCTGCGGGTCCTTCGCGGGCTGGGCGCCCGCGGCGAACGCGTTGTCCACCAGCGTGTCCACCTCTTCGCGGCTGTCCGCGCTCAGGCAGATGATCGCCGAGGTGGTCTTCGAGGTGTCGGCGATCTCCTTGGTCGAGAAATCGGCGAACTTGGCCTTGTCGAGCACCATCACGAAGATGTTCTCGCTGACCACGAGGCTGGAGCCGGACTCGTTCGAGAACTGCGGGTTGGTCTCGAAGCCGAGCTTGTTGTAGAACGCGGTCGACTTCGCGACGTCGTTCACGGGCAGGTTGACGAAGATCATCTTGGACATGGCAAGCCTCATCTCACGATGGTTGGTGTATCCCCAGGAAACCTCTGTGTCCGCCGGACACATGGTGTACGGTAGACACATCAGGGTGGCGTCGGCAAGTCCCAAATCGTGAACGGAGAGCGGATGGCAGAGAGCGTTTCCGAGGAGAGTGCCGAGCGCCTGTGGGGCCTTCGCGACCGCCCCGCACCCAAGACCAGGCCGGCATTGAACCTCGAACGCGTGGCCGCCGCCGCCATCGAACTCGCCGACGCCGAAGGCATGCCCGCGGTCTCGATGCAGCAGGTCGCCGCCCGCCTCGGCGTCACCAAAATGGCGCTCTACCGCCACGTCGCGAACAAGGCGGAACTGGTCGCGGTGATGATCGAAACGGCCGTCGGCGAGCCACCGGACCTGACCGCGATCCCTGACTGGCGCGAGCGCCTGGCGACGTGGGCCGAGGGCATGCGCACGGCCTGGCAGCGGCACCCGTGGCTCCCGGTCGCCACGGTGGGGGACAGGATGGAAGGCCCCCGCGAGATCGGCTGGACGGAATCGGCGGTCGCCGCGCTCGAGGGCACCGGCCTCGACGGTGGCGAGCGCATGGACGCGGTCTTCCTGCTCAGCGGCCACATCCGCAACACCCAGTCCGCCGACACCGCGGGCACCCAGCCATGGACCTCCGGCCGCGAGCTCAACCCGGTGATCACCGACCTGCTCGCCCGCCACGGCTACGCCTTCCCCGCGCTCGTCGCGGCCACCGCCTCGGTCGACGGCGCCCCGCTCGACAACGGCTGGCGGTTCGGCCTCGACCGCATCCTCGACGGCCTCGCCGTCCTCATCGACTCCCGCAGGTCGTGAGCTTCGCCGATCGTTGCGAAAGGAGGAATCTGGACGTTGAGCGGCCAGATTCCTCCTTTCGCACCGCCCTCGCCTCACCTCCGGCGCCGACCTAGCGAGGCTAGGTCTCGCACCAGCCTGAGCGAGTGAAAGCTTTACTGCATCCAACGCAGCAAAGCTTCCACTCGCCCGCGCCAGAGGCCTCCGTCGCGAAGCGAGGGTGCCCCCGAGTGCGTACTACGCACCCAATGGCACCCTCGCTCCATGCCTGACCGAGGCTTGAGCGCGCCTCGCCAGACTTGGTGAAGGAGTCCCTCACCAGTCAGCTCACGACTCCTTGAACTCGGCGCGGACGCCCAGTAGCCGGATCGGGCGGTCGAGGTCGAACTTGGCCAGCACGGCGAGCGCGGCCGCTTCGAGGTCGGCGGCGGACGCGATCGGTTCCGGCAGGGTCATGCTCCGAGTCTGGGTGAAGAACGGCTTGAACCGGACCTTCACCGCGACCCGCGCGACGGGCCTGTCTTCGGCGACGACGTCCTCGAACACCCGGTGGGCCAAGACCTTGATCTGCGCGGTGATGTCCTCGGACTCGGTCAGGTCCTGCTGAAAGGTCGTCTCGCGGCTACGGGAACGCGGGACGTACGGGGTCGCCGTGACCTCGGTGTCGCCGAAACCGTGCGCGAGCACGCGAAACCACGGGCCCATCGTCGGGCCGAAGCGCTCGGCCAGCATCGCCGGATCGGCGGCGGCGAGTTCGCCGACCGTGTGCATCCCCATGGCGGCGAGCTTCTTGGTGGTCTTGGCGCCGATGCCCCACAACGCGTCGGTGGGGCGCGAACCCATCACCTCGACCCAGTTCTCCTTGGTGAGCCGGTAGATCCCCGCCGGTTTCGCGAAGCCGGTGGCGAGTTTCGCGCGCAGCTTGTTGTCGCCGATGCCGATCGAGGACGCCAGGCCGGTCGAGTCGGCGACCGCCTGCCGAAGTTCCTGCGCGAGCGCTTCGGGGTCGTCGGTGCGCACGCCGAGGAAGGCCTCGTCCCAGCCGAGCACCTCGACCACGATCGGGAACTCGCGCAGCGTGTCCATCACGTGCGCGGAGACCTCGAGGTACGCGGGCGCGTCCGAGGGCAGGAAGATCGCGTCGGGACAGCGTTTCGCCGCCAGGCGCAAGGGCATGCCGGAGTGGATGCCGAACTCGCGCGCTTCATAGGACGCCGTCGCGACGACGGCGCGCTGGGTCGGGTCGTCGTTGCCGCCGACGACCACGGGCAGCCCGCGCAACTCGGGACGCCGGGCGACCTCGACCGCGGCGATGAACTGGTCGAGGTCGAAGTGCAGGATCCAGTCCTTCACAGACCCCAGTGTGCGTGACCTGCGCCGATCAGGCGACCGGGGCCACGTAGACCCACTGGCCGTCCACCCGCGAGAAGGCGCTGTTCTCGTGCATGGAGTCCTTGACGCCGTCGGCGATGTAGTGCGCGCGGAACTCCACGGTGCCCTCGGTGTGGAAGGGGCCGCCGCCGGTCTTGCCGAGAATCTCCAGGCGGGTCCAGCGCTGCCCGGCGTCGAGTTCGAGCTCCGGCGGCGGCTCCAGCCAGGTCCGGCGGAGATAGGCGGTGTCGCCCACCGCGAACGCGCTGAAGCGGGAACGCATCAGCTGTTCGGCGGTGGACGCCGTCGCCTGGCCGTCGTGCAGACGGCCGCAGCATTCGTCGTAAGGCAGGCCGTAGCCACAGGGACAGCGCCCGCCCGTCACCCGCCACCACCCTCAACGGAGGCGCTGCGCGCCGCTGTGTTCATAAAAAGAGAACTTACTTCAGTCGACTAGCTTCACCGTCACGGTGGGGCTGTAGGTCTTCTGGCGGCCGCCGAAGCCGTGTTCGGCGCCGATGCTGAGCTGAATGGCCCTGTCGGCGGGGGCCCAATAGCCGGTACGGACGAAATAGGCGTCCATTGTGCAAAGGCGTTCGCAGGATTTCTTGGCGCAGATGGTTTCCCAGCCCCATTGCCTGCCGGTGTGCTCGACCCCGTTGCGGCGGACGAAGAGCTTCGGGTTGCCGATCTCCTTGGAGTACGTGGTGCCTTCGGCAACGTAGAGGACGCCATCGATCTTGTAGGCGCGGTCGTTGTTGAGGAGGCTGACCTGACCGGAGATCTCGAAGCTCACCCTGCCACCGCGGCTGCCCGGCAGTGTCCAATGCAGACTGAACTCCCGGACCGGAACTTCCACGGACTGTGTCACGGCGACTCATCCTCCCATTCGTTTTACGCAGGAGTGGTCGCCTGATGGTAAGGAGTTTCCCCGGGTTTCCCCTATATGAAAGGGATTTCTTCACTCGAAGGGTGGTCTGGAGCATTTATCGCGATAGGTGCATGTGACGGACTAGTGCCGAGAGTGGACCGTTTCGAAGCGCATCCGGGTGACCCAGGCTGTGATGTGCGCGCGTGTCGGCAAGTCGAGTTTGGTCCTGATGTGCTCGAGATGGCTTACGACCGTACGGGGCGAGATCGTCAGCCGGACGGCGATCTGCTTGTTGGTCAGTCCTTGTGCGACAAGGTCCGCGACCTGATGCTCTCGCGGCGTCAGTACCTGCTCAGAGTCCCACGCGGGCACCGTCGGCAGGGTGTCGTGCAGCGCGTACTCGATGGCCTGTTCGGCCGTCAGCGCGGCGCCTTCCGCTTGCGCGCGCATCACCTTCGCCTCGGGAAGCTGGCGGCGGGCGGTCGCCGTCTCCTCGTCCATCAGGCGCGCGGACCATGGCTCGGTGACCGCGTTGATGGCGAGTTTGGTCGCCTTCGCCGCGGCGAAAAGCCGCAGTGCCCGCTCGGGTTGACCGGAACGCGCTGCGACGGCGGCCAGTCCTTCTAGTGCTTCCGGGGGACTGTCGGCGTCGAGCATCGTCGCCGTCAGTGAGCGGGTGAACTGCCGGGCTGCTTCTTCGAGCTGATCGCGCATCAACGCGATCGTGCCGGCGGTGTGCGTGACGGCCGCGAGCGTCGCTTCCTCCGGATTGCTCTCCAGCAAGGCCAGCACCTCGTCCACTGTGGACTGAGCGTCGGCGTAGCGGCGGCGCAGCACCAGATCCCAGGCCACCAGCGCGAGGGTGCTGGCGAGCATCGCGGGCCGGTCGAGCGAGCGGAGCAGTTCGACCGCGCGCACGTCGACGTCCAGCGCCGAAGCCGCGTCCTCGAGCCCGCGATAGGCCGAGCTGAGCGCCATCAGCGCGCGCACCACCAGCGTCGGCTGGTCGAGCCGCGAGCTCAGCGTCAGGCTTTCCTTGGCGTGCAACTCGGCTTCGACATAGTCACCCCGGATCTCCAGCCCGCGCGCGAGTTCGATCAAGCCGCGTGCGCGGATCGGGGAATCCTCGGGCAGCGACGGCACTATCCGCTCGATGAGCTGCCTGGTCTGCCGGAAGTCGCCCTGCCGCCGCCACCACGACGCCAGCGCGAGCGCCAGCAAGGGGAACCGGGCGTCCTTCAGTTCCTCGGCCACCGTCACGGCGTAGTGGAGCAGATGCTGCTCTTCGTAGATCTGCAACGGGTTTTCGTCGGCGTCGAACAGCCAGTCCTCGGCCAGCGCCGCGAGCCAGGCGAGCAGCCGCTCGTGCGCGCCGGGAAGTTCGTGCTCGTCGGCCAGCCGCTCCCTGCCGAACTTGCGCAGCGACTCCAGCAGCGCGAACCGGGTCGCGGTGCCGGGCCGCGCCACCAGCAGCGACTTCGCGGCGAGGTCGGTCAGCACCGGCCACAGCTCGTCCGGCCCGGTGCCGAGGTCGGCGCAGACCGCGGTGGCGGCCTGCATGTCGAACGCGCCGGGCAGGATCGCGACCCGGCGGAAGACCTCCTGGCCGAGCGGGCAGAGCAGGTCGTAGCTCCACTCGATGGCCGCGCGCAGGCTCTGATGCCGCTCCGGCGCGGTGCGGGCACCACCGGCGAGCAGGTCGAGCCGCTGGTCGGCCTGCTCCAGCAGCGAGGCGGGCGGCAGCACGCCGATCTGCCGCGCGGCGAGTTCCACGGCCAGCGGCAGCCCGTCCAGCCGCCTGCACAGTTCCGCGACCACCGGGACCAGCTCGTCGGTCAGCTCCCAGGTCGGCACCGCCGAGCGGGCCCTGTCGACGAAGAGCCGGACGGCGTCCACCCCGCGCGGGTCCCCGGTCGATGTCGCCGCGGCGACCAGCGGTTCGATGCTGAAGATGACCTCGCCGAGCGTGCGCAGCGCCTCGCGGCTGGTGGCGAGCACATGCAGCTGCGGATGGGAATCGGAGAGCTGTTCGAGCAGCGCGGCGCAGTCGTCGACGAGGTGCTCGCAGCTGTCGAGGACGAGCAGTGCGTTGCCGCGGTCCTCGTTGATGGGCTTCCAGCCGTTGCGGCCGTCGCGGATCGCGGCGTTGACCGCCTCGGTGACCTGCGAGCCGTCCGAGAGCGGGGCCAGGTCGACCCACCAGACGCCGCCGCCGTAGCCGCGCCCGGCGATCGCGCGCAGGAATTCGCCTGCCAGCCGGGACTTGCCGACGCCCGCGCAGCCGACCAGCGTGACCATCCGGTTCTTCGCCAGCACCCCGCGCAGCTCGGTGAGCTCGCGTTCCCTGCCGATGAACCGGTCGCGCGGCGGCGGGCACACGTAGCGCTTCTGCACGGCGGCACCGGGCTGGCGGACGGCGGGTTTCGGCGGGTCGGTGGTGCTATTGCCGACTGCTATCACCCCGCGGCCGGACCGGAACTGCCCGTGCAGGGTCATCGCGGGCATGCCGACGCCCTTCGCGAGTTCCCGCCAGGTGACACCCTGCCCGCGTGCGCCCGCCACCGCGGCACGCAGCGCGGAGGCGCTGACCCGTTGCAGCTCGGCCAAAGCGGCCGCTTGGTCGATACCCGGTTCGAGGCGGGTGGACGCGGCGATCAGCTGCTCCAGCCTGCCGAGGTAGTCCGCCAGCGCGGGCTGGTCACTCCCCTCGGGGGACGCATCGCCGGTCACGTCTACAAAGCGTAACTGATTGGCCTCAATTCGTGTACTAGGCTCGTACACGATCGATCAGATGGACCCTGTTCATTACGTACAGAGCGCGTCTATCAGGCGTTTACCGGTACACAGGAGGATGACGGCAGGATACTGCCCGATTTTCCGATGCGCACCCACCGGCTCCGGCCGGAGGATCAGGATCTGTCGAAAAGGAATTTCAAGGGGGTTTGGTGTTCGACCTGGCGGACTGCTGCCAGCAGTGTGGAGCCGCGCTGCCCGTCCGAGCGGAACAAGATCCCGGGCGGCGTGCTCGATACTGCTCCAACGCGTGCCGTCAGCGTGCCTACCGGCAGCGGACCCGCAGCGAACCCGGCGAGGACCACGCGCTCGTCCCGCGTGCCTTCGCCGCCGAACTGACCGCCCCGATCGACAGCTTCCTCGGGCGCGACGCCGACCTCGCCGAGGTCGCCCGCTCGCTGCGGCGCACCAGGCTGATGACGCTGACCGGCCCCGAGGGCATCGGCAAGACCCGCTTCGCGATCGAGCTGGCCACCCGCACCCGCGGCGTGCGCCCCGACGGCATGCTGCTGGTCGAGCTGGCCGCGGTGACCGGCGGCGAGCTGGTCCCGCAGACGGTCGCCGGTCTGCTCGGCATCCCCGAGCAGCCGGGTGAGCCGGTGGCCGCCGCGATCGCGCGGGTGGTGGGCTCGCGCCGGGTGCTGATCGTGCTCGACCAGGCGGAGCATGTCGCCGCCGACTGCGCGCACCTGGTGGAACTGCTGCTCGGCCGCTGCCCCGGATTGCGGGTGCTGGTCACCAGCCGCGCGCCGCTGGGCGTGCCGGGCGAGATGATCTTCGCGGTCGGCCCCCTTTCGGCCGCCGCGTCCGCGCGCTTGTTCTCCGAGCGCGCCGGCACCATCGGCGAAGACGGCTTCGCGACCGTCGAGACTATCTGCGAGCGGCTCTCCGGGATCCCGCTCGCCATCGAGCTGGCCGCCAGGCTCGCCGACACGCTGCCGATCGGCGCGATCGGGACGAGGTTCACCTCGGCTGGCCGCTATGGACTGGCCGCCGCGCTCACCGTCACCCATGACCTGCTGGGCGCGCAGGAGAAGCGGGTCTTCCGCAGGCTTTCGTTGCTCGAAGCCGGTTTCGACGCGGACATGGCGAAGGCCGTGTGCACCGATACCGGCATTTCCGGCAAGGACGTCGAGGGACTGGTGCGGTCGCTCGCACACCGGTCGCTGGTCATCGCCACCGGTGTGCCCGGCGGGCCGACGCGGTATCACCAGCTCGAAGCGATCCGGCGGTTCGGCGAGGAGCGGCTGAACGAGGCAGCCGAGTCGGGCCCGTGGCGGGCACGCGGTATCGACTGGGCGGTCGCGTTGTGCCGCCCGCTCGTCGACGCGGTGTTCACGCCGAGCGCGCCGCCGGGGCTCATCGAACGGCTATCGGACGAGAGCAAGAATCTGCGCAAAGCGGTCGAAGCCGCCTGCGAGCGCGGCGACGACCGCGAATTGCTGCTCGCGACGGCGTTGACGGTCTGCTGGCGGCGTCAGGGCTATATGTCCGAGGGACGGAAGCTGCTCACGACGGTGCTCGCGCGGACGCCGTGTTCACCGGCCGACCGCAGCCTCGCGCTCGTGCATCTGGCCTGGCTCGAGGTGATGGACGGCAACAAGATCGTCGCGCGCCAGCTCGCCGAGCGCGCGTTCGCGTTCGCGCGGACGGCCGACAGCCCGCTCGCGGTCGCCCGCGCGCTGAGTGTGCTCGCCGGTATCAGGGTGTCGCTGGGCGACTACGGGCCCGCTTGTGTCTGCTATCAGGAATGCCTCGACATTCTTCGCGAGATTAAGGAAATACCCAGCCCGCTCGACATAGCGTTCTGTCGTCACAACTATGCGTGGGCGGCTCTGCAGAACGGTGACAATGAGCGAGCGCACGAACTCGTTTCCGCCGCGTTGCCGGTGCTGCGCGCGAACGGCGCGAAGCTGACCGCGATCCTGCACACGGCGGGCGTGGTCGCGTTGGCTCGTAAAGAACTCGACCGGGCCGAGGCGTTGTTCACCGAGGGTTTGATGTTGCAGCCCGGTGATTTCCGCGGCCCCGCGTACCTCATCGACGGGCTCGCCGTCGTCGCCGCCCGCAAGGGCCAGGCGGAGCGCGCGCTGCGGCTGATAGGTGCGTCGGCGCGCATGCGTAACGCCGTGCAGGGCGAGGAAAGCCCGCGCTGGCGCGAACAACTCGAAGCCGCCGAGACCTCCGCGCGGCGCCTGCTCGCGCCGTCCGCCGCCGAAGCCGCGCTGGCGGCGGGCCGTCGCCTGCGCCGCGAGCAAATCATCGACTATGCGCGTGGGCGCGGACACGCGGTGTTGTCCGGCATGTGAAGAGCTCGGCGCGACTTGACGTAGTGCGGTGAGCGTGGATGGCGGCTTCCGTTGCCCGGTTTCAGGATGAGAAGCCGATTCATCTCATACCATCGCCACCGTAGGAGTGCCACGGCAATGGAAAACGCTGAAGTAGCGGCCTATCTGGACCGGATCGAAGCGCGAAGGCCGGATGAGGTGGACTTCGACGCGTTACGTCACCTGCAACAGCGCCATCTGGAGTCGATTCCGTTCGAGACCTTCGGCTTCCAGTTCAAGGAGCCAATCGGACTCGGGGAAGCCGTGCTGGACAAGGTGGTCCACGGCAGGCGGGGCGGTGCTGGCGCCGAACTGAATTCCTTGTTCGCGTCGCTTTTGCGTGAACTGGGGTTCAAGGTCTCGTTGCTCGGCGCGCGCGTGGTCGGCGGCGACGGACGGCTTGGCCCGCTGAACGGTCATCTTGTGCTGAAGGTGGATCACCACGAACCTTGGCTGGTGGACGTCGGATACTGGTTCGCCGCAAGGAAACCGCTCAGGCTCGATCTGCGGCACACGCAAAGCGACTTCGAAGGGGAGTTCCAGGTGATCGACGCGCCGGACGGCGACGTCGACGTGCTGCGGGACGGGAATCCCTTGTACCGCGTGGAAGTCCGTGAGCGTTCACTCACCGACTTCGAGGCGCCACTGTGGTGGCTGCGCACCGCGCCGGATTCTCCTTTGGACAGTGCACTGTGGGCGTCCATCGCCACCCCGGCAGGCCGGATCAAGCTGAAGGGCCGCGTGCTGACGCGGATCGAACAGGGCAAGCGGACCATCGAGGTGCTGGAGGACGACGAGTTCCTCGACGAGGTGCGCAAGTCGTTCGGCATCGAACTGGACCGGCTGCCGGAACTGCCGGGGAGAGACCCGGTTTTGAACTGAATGGAAAGGAGGTTTACCCGAGCGCGCCACGAGAGCGCTTTCCTTTTCACCCGACGAACACGACAAAGACGGGACGTTGGCCGATGCGCACCTGGCTGAACTCACCGAACGAATCCCTGCTCTTCTGGCCGGAATGGCCGGATCCCCCCGGCGCGAGCCTGGCCGACTGGATCAGGGCGATGACGCGCTGACCCTCCACTCCGCCGGGGCCTGGACGCTGTCCCCGTCGGCAGGCCTTGCCGATGGTGCGCCGTCGACGGTGGCGGACCCCTGTGTCCGCCACCGCCCTGGATACCTCAGGTGTTTCGCCGCCTCGGGAAAGGGGCACTGCCTGCTGTGCGGCAGGCGGTTTCACAGGCCTCTGACCTGGTAGTACTCGGGTTGTCCACATTGCCTTGGGGTTGTGGACAACCCTTTGTTTTCGGCTGAGGCGTCGTGGGGCTTCGATAAGCTGGACGTGGGGCCGGCCCCCTGGGAGTGGCGGGGGTGGGGTTTTGTGGCTCACGGGGGAATTTTCGGAAACGTCAGCGCCGCCAAGGCGTCCGCCGCGGCGAGACAGATCGCGCGGCGACGAGGTCCGCCAGGTTGACAGCGCCGGCCGGACCTGACGGACCGGGCCCGCCCGACCTGGTCACGAGTGCCACCCTCTGCGAGCATCCAAGACCGGGGATGTGCTCGCAGAGGGAACGGGAGTCCGGCTCATGGGCGTCGGCAAGGTCGAGATCTGCATCGTCGGCGCCGGTCCGCGCGGACTGTCCACTTTGGAGCGATTACTCGCCAACGAGCGCGCGTCGCCGTCGTGTGCGGCGCTGGTCATCCACGTCGTCGACCCTTCGGAGCCCGGCGCCGGCACGATCTGGCGTGCCGACCAGTCACGGCATCTGCTGATGAACACCGTTGCCTCGCAGATCACCATCTACACCGACGAGAGCACTCAGATCGACGGGCCGATCGAGCCGGGCCCGAGTCTTTACGAGTGGACCAAGACGTTCTCCGACTCGACCGAGCTCGACGACGCCACGCTCGCCGAAGCGCGCGACCTCGGCCCTGACAGCTATCCGACGCGCGCGTTCTATGGCCGCTATCTGCACAGCAGCTTCCAGAACGTGGTCGTCCGCGCGCCGGAGCACGTCAAGGTCGTCGTCCACCAGTCACGCGTGATCGCGATGGCCGACACACTCGGCGTGTTCGGCGGCCCGCAGGGCGTGCGGCTCGACAACGGCGTCCGGCTCAACCAGCTCGACGCGATCGTGCTCGCGGTCGGGCATGTGCCCGCGCACCTGTCACCGCGCGAGGAGCGCACCGCGCAGCTCGCGCGGATCCACTACCTGACCTACATCACCCCGGCCAACCCGGCGGACCTGGACCTCGGCCAGATCGAGGCGGGGCAGCCGGTGCTGCTGCGCGGGCTCGGCCTGAACTTCTTCGACCACATGGCGTTGTTCACCTCCGGTCGGGGCGGCTACTTCGCGCGCGAGGACGGCAGGCTGGTCTATCGCGCGTCCGGCAACGAGCCCAAGCTGTACGCCAGCTCGCGGCGCGGCGTGCCGTATCACGCGCGCGGCGAGAACGAGAAGGGCGCGACCGGGCGGTATCACCCCCGGCTGCTGACGCCGGAGTACATCGCGGAACTGCGCCGCCGCGCGGAAGAGGGCGTGCGCGTGCAGTTCACCTCGGAGCTGTGGCCGGTCATCGCGAAGGAGGTCGAGAGCGTCTACTACGGCACGCTCCTCGAGTCCTGGGGCCGCGGCGACGAGAAGGACGCCATCATCGGCAAGTACCTCGCGTTGCCGCCGGACGAGGATCCCGGCTGGCTGCTCGATTCCTACGGCATCACCCCGGCGCACCGCTGGGACTGGGAGAAGCTCACGAACCCTTACGGGGACCGTGAGTTCGCCGACCGCGAGCACTTCACCGCCTGGCTTCTCGAGTACCTGCACGAGGATGTCCGCGCGGCACGCGCCGGCAACGTCAGCGGGCCGCTCAAGGCGGCGCTGGACGTGTTGCGGGACCTGCGCAACGACATCCGCCTCGCGGTCGACCACGGTGGCCTGGAAGGGAATTCGCACCGCGACGATCTCGAAGGCTGGTACACCCCGCTCAACGCGTTCCTCTCGGTCGGCCCGCCGGTCTCGCGCATCGAGGAGATGATCGCGCTGATCGAGGCCGGGGTGCTGGTGATCACCGGGCCCGGCACGGTCATCCGGCTCGATACGAAACACCGGGTGTTCATCGCCGAATCCGAGCTGGTGCCCGGCAAGCCGATCCGCGCGACCGTGCTCATCGAGGCGCGGCTGCCGGAGCCGGACCTGCGCCGCACGGCCGACCCCCTGCTGCGCCAGCTGCTGGCCACCGAGCAGATCAGCCCCTACCGCATCGAAAGCGACGACGGCACGTTCCACGAGACGGGCGGGCTCGCCGTCACCGACCGGCCGTACCACGTGATCGACGGGCACGGCCGCGCCCACCCGCGTCGGTTCGCGTACGGGGTGCCGACCGAATCCGTGCACTGGGTGACCGCCACCGGCATCAGGCCTGGCGTCGATTCGGTGACACTGCGCGATTCCGACGCGATCGCGCGCGCCGTGCTGGCGCTGACGCCGGTCGCGCACGTGCCGAGCGAGCAGCGCCGGATCGCCGAGGAGGCTCAGCTCGCGGGAGTGATCGTGTGAGCGTGGAGAAACGCCGAAGCCGCGCCGGCATGATCGGCGCGGCACCTTCCCGGGCTTCGTCGACATCGTTGTCATACAACGAATCCGGGCTTGCCCGAAGAGCTGTTCCGGTCAACGGAACGGGATTCCCGCGCAGTGGCGGGGCTCCACGCCGGCCGGTGCTCGGCCGTCCTGGAGCCCCGAAACCGCGTCAGCCGGGGGAGGAGTGGTCAGGACACGAAGCTCATGCCCTGGTCGGTGCTGCCGCTCAGCGCCGCCGCCGCGTGCGCCGCGGAGGCCAGCGTGATGTGACGGTGCCAGCCGTCATAGGAACGACCGGCGAAGTCCCTGATCCCCACCTTGTCGGCGATCTCGGTGAAGTCCTGGTCGACGCGGTTGACCAGCTTGCTCAGCCGCAGCAGCGTCGCGGGCGGGACGCCCGTCAGGTCGGTGAGCCACAGCTCGGCGGGCCACGGCCTGCCGCTGGTGCCCTCGCCGAGGAGGAGGAACTCGCCTCGCCCGCAGTACGGCATGCGCACCCTTACGGCGGCGGCCAGGCTCATCCTGGTGGCCGTGCTGGAACCGTGGTCGGTCCAGGTGACCGTGCGGCGGAAGTCCCGTGCCGCACCCATGATCTGCTGGGCGGGCAGCGCTTCCGCGCTGTGCCCTGGCAATGCCGGATCGGCCGCGGTGAGCCGGAGCGTGCTGGTGATCCTGATGAGCAGCGGGACGCCCGCCATCCGCAGCTTGCGCACGGCGGCGATGACGTCCATCTCCCGCGCGTCCATGACCAGCGGCAGCACCGGGAGGTCCTGCCTGGCCGCGGTCTCGAGGTAGGCCTCGATCGCGCAGTCGCCGAGCGACTCGAGCCCGGCGCCGTCGGGGATCGACGCGCGGCTGCGCCGCTGGCCGTCGTCCAGCCAGGCCTGCGACAGGTGCAGCCGCCAGCCCACCGGGCTGCTCAGCTCCTCCGAGGCGGCCCAGACACCGATCGCCTGCTGGGCGTTGAGCGCCTGCCCGAGCGAGGGGCAGAAGCGCCGCGAGACCCCGACCGAGTGCCGTCCCGCCTTGGGGATGACCATCGGCCTGGCCACCCAGGCCTGTGGTGGCGCGTTGCGCGCCACGTACTTGGCCAGCGCGCGGCGCACCGGCGTCCAGTCCCAGGTGGAGTCGCTGATGAAGTGGTGCAGGCTCTGTTCGGTGGCTTGGCCGCCGACCAGTGCCGCGATGTTCCGTATCGACTTGCGGCCCGGCGCGCACAGCAGGCCACGCAGGTATTCCACGCCCTTTCTGCGCTGGTCACTCCGTGGCAGCGACGCGAACAAGGCCGAACACAGTTCGGTCAGGATCACGTCGTAGGCGTCGGTCCTCACCGGCGCCTGGCTGCGGTATTCAGTTCTGTCCATTGTGTGCAACATTGCGCTCCCCTTGAACCCAGTTCATCGGTGTCGCGGGCTGGGGAAGCTGCCGGGCGGTCCCATACGCGACACTGTGTTATCGCTTCGAACTGTCGGGGAATCACCTCAGGGCGGCGCCGAAGCGGAGGAAATTCCCGAGGTTAACGCTAAGTTATCGCACTGTCGCTGCTACACCCCTAAAGGCCCCTAAACCCGCGAACACCCGACCTTTCCCAGGTGCCGGAAAAACATTGGGTGAGTTTTCGGGCCTTTTCGCAACGGTAGGGGTTTTCGTAACGCCCCTATTTTTCGTAACATTGGACGATCTTCGTAACGCGGCCCGGGATTCCGGCACGCACCTGACGGACTAAGTCTCACCCCGTGTGTTCCCTTGCATCGTTCGGCGCAAGATAGACATACGTCAGTTTCAGACAAGCGAACCAGGTGGGTAGCGATGATCAGCACGCGGCTCGACACCCGATTCCCCGATGCCAGGCAGCAGCCCGTCTGGGGATCCGAGGCGGCGGCCGGGCGTGTGCGTGACGAGCTTCGCCACGCACCCGGCCTGGTCCGGTCCACCGACGTCCGGCTGCTCCGCATGCTGCTCGCCAGGGTCGCCGAAGGTGAGGCGCTGGTCGTCCAAGCGGGCGACTGCGCCGAAGATCCCGCCGAGTGCGCTGAGGGCCCCATCGCACGCAAGGCCGCGCTGCTCGCCACGCTGGCCGACGAACTGACCAAGGTGACCGGCAAGCCCGTACTGCGTGTCGGCCGGATCGCGGGCCAATTCGCCAAGCCGCGCTCCAACGACACCGAAACCGTCGACGGCGTCGAGCTTCCGGTCTACCGGGGTCACCTGGTCAATTCGCCCGAAGTGGACCGGGAGGCCCGTGAAGCCAACCCGCGCCGCCTCGTCGACGGTTACCGCGCGTCGCGCCAGGCGATGGACCACCTCGGCTGGAACTCGCCGGACCGGATGAGCGTCGACCTGACCGAGCGCGTGTGGACCAGCCACGAGGCGCTGCTGCTGGACTACGAGACGCCGTTGCTGCGCCGGGACGCGCACGGCCGCCGCCTGCTCACCTCGACGCACTGGCCGTGGATCGGCGAGCGCACCCGCGGGCTCGGCGGCGCGCACGTGGCGCTGCTGTCGGACGTCGCCAACCCGGTCTCGGTGAAGGTCGGCCCCGGCATGACGCCCGCCGAGCTGACCGTGCTGCTCGCCAGGCTCGACCCGGCAGGCGAGCCCGGCAAGCTGACGCTGATCGCGCGGATGGGCGCCGACGCCGTCGCCGATCGGCTGCCGTCGCTCGTCAAGACCGCGCGGATGGCCGGGCACCCGGTGATCTGGCAGTGCGATCCGATGCACGCCAACACCGTCACCGCGCCGGGCGGCTTCAAGACCCGGTACGTCGAGACGATCATGCGCGAGGTCGAGGGGTTCCAGGCCGCGGTCCGCGAGGGCGGCGGGGTCGCGGGCGGCCTGCACCTGGAGACCACGCCGGACGACGTCACCGAGTGTGTCGAGAACAAGTCGCAGGCGGGGCTGGCGGGGGAGCGCCGGACCACGCTCTGCGACCCGCGGCTCACCGCCGCGCAAGCACTGTCCGTCGTCGGAACCTGGAAGGCCTGAAGTCATGGGGAACAAGATCGCGTTCGTCACCGGGGCCGCGAGCGGGATCGGTGAAGCCGTCACCCGCGCGCTCGGCACTCAGGGCGCGACGGTCGCCGCCGCCGACCGCGACACCGAGCGGCTCGCCGGGACCGTCGAGAAGTGCGAACTGGCCGGGCTGAAGGTGCGGGCGTATCCGCTCGACGTCACGCGCTCCGCCGACGTCGAGGCCGTGGTCGACCAGGTCGAGCGCGACCTCGGCCCGATCGACCGGCTGGTCAACGCGGCGGGCATCCTCCGCATGGGCGCCGCCCGCGAACTCGCCGACGCGGACTTCGCCGACACCTTCGCGGTCAATGTCACCGGCGTCTTCAACGTCTCCCGCGCGGTCACCAACCGGATGGTGCCGCGGCGGCGCGGCGCGCTGGTCACCGTCGCCTCCAACTCCGCGGGCACCCCGCGCACCGGGATGGCCGCCTACGCTGCGTCGAAGGCCGCCGCGACCATGTACACCAAGGTGCTCGGCCTCGAGGTCGCCGAGTACGGCATCCGCTGCAACCTCGTCCAGCCCGGCTCGACCGCCACCCCGATGCTCACCTCGATGTGGACCGACGAGACCGGCCGCCAGACCACCCTCGAAGGCAACCTCGGCGCTTACCGGCTCGGTATCCCGCTCAAGAAGCTGGCTCAGCCGTCCGACATCGCGGACGCCGTGCTCTTCCTGCTCTCCGACCGCGCCTGCCACATCACCTTGCACGAGCTCACCGTCGACGGCGGCGCGACGCTCGGCGTCTGACGCACCGACCTCACTGGAGACGATCATGCCCGGCTTGCCCAGCATCCAGCCTTACCCGATGCCCACCGAGAACACGCTGCCCGCCAACACCGCGAAGTGGACGGTCGACCCGGCCCGTGCCGTGCTGCTGGTGCACGACCTGCAGCGGTACTTCCTCAAGCCGCTGCCGGAGATGCTGCGCAAACGGATGCTGGGCAACGCGGCGCTGCTGCGCGCGCGGGCCGACGCGGCTGGCATGCCGGTCGCCTACACGGCGCAGCCCGGTGACATGACGGCTGAGGATCGCGGGCTGCTCAAGGACTTCTGGGGCCCTGGTATGCGCGTGGACCCGGCCGACCGGCTGGTCGTCGACGAGATGGCCCCCCGGCCCGGCGACTGGATGTTCACGAAATGGCGCTACAGCGCGTTCTTCCGCTCGAACCTGCTCGAGCGCATGCGTGACGAAGGCCGCGACCAGCTGGTCATCTGCGGGGTCTACGCGCACGTCGGCGTGATGATGAGCGCGGTCGACGCCTACACCAACGACATCCAGCCGTTCCTGGCCGCCGACGCGGTCGCCGACTTCTCCGAGGCCGACCACCGGCTCGCGCTCGACTACGTGGCCAAGCGCTGCGGCGTGGTCGCCGGCACCGAGCGGCTCGCCGGCCAGCTGGCCGTCACACGTGAATGGGAGTTCGCGGCATGAACCTCTTCGACACCATCCTCGCCGAGGACCCGCCCGCCTTCGCGCTGCTGCACCGCCCGGAGAGCGCCGGCGCCGGCAAGCTGGAGATCATCGTCGGCGAAGTGTCCACTCCGGACACACTCGCCGAGCTTCCGCTGACCGAGGCCCGCGGTCACCAGGTCCTCACGCTCGTGCCGTACCGCCAGCTCGCGGAGCGTGGTTTCGAAGCGCCGGACGACGCCGAGCCGCTGATCGCGCTGAGCGTCCGGTCGCAGGCCGTCGTCTCGGTCGGCGAGGCGTTGTGGCGGCTGCCGGACGTGCCGATTTCCCTTGAGGGCGGCCGATTCGACGTCGACGACGAGACCTACGCCGAGACCGTCCGCCGGGTCGTCGCCGACGAGATCGGCACCGGCGAGGGCGCGAACTTCGTCATCAAGCGCTCGTACCTCGCCGAGATCACCGGCTACACCGTCCACAGTGCACTGTCCTTTTTCAAGCGGCTGCTGCAGAAGGAGCAGGGCGCGTATTGGACGTACCTGGTGCACACCGGCGACCGCACTTTCGTCGGCGCCAGCCCCGAGCGGCACGTGAGCCTCGACCGCGGCACCGCGGTGATGAACCCGATCAGCGGGACCTATCGGTACGGCGAGGCCGGTGCTTCGCTCGCGGGCGTGCTCGACTTCCTCGCCGACCGCAAGGAAGCCGACGAGTTGTACATGGTCGTCGACGAAGAACTGAAGATGATGTCGCGTGTCTGTGACGGCGGCGGCCGCGTGCTCGGGCCGTTCCTCAAGGAGATGGCGAAGGTCGCGCACACCGAGTACTTGATCGAAGGCGCGACCAGCCGCGACCCACGCGAGATCCTGCGCGAGACGCTCTTCGCGCCGACGGTCACCGGCAGCCCGCTCGAAAGCGCCTGCCGCGTTATCAACCGCTATGAGCCACAAGGCCGCGGCTACTACAGCGGCGTCGTCGCGTTGATCGGCCGTGATGCCGACGGCGGGCACGCGCTGGACTCGTCGATCGTCATCCGCACGGCCGACATCTCCGCCTCCGGAGCCGTGAAGATCAGCGTCGGCGCGACGCTGGTGCGGCACTCGGACCCGCTGTCCGAGGTCGCGGAAACCCGCGCCAAGGCCGCGGGCCTGCTGGCCGCGCTGCGCACCGAAGTTCCCGTCCGTTACGCCGACGACCCGCGCGTGCGCGCGATGCTGGCCGAGCGCAACAAGTCCATCTCCGGCTTCTGGCTGGGGGAGCGGCGCGAAGCCGACAAGCTGACCGGGCGGGTGCTGATCGTCGACGCCGAGGACACGTTCACGTCGATGATCGAGCAGCAACTGCGTTCGCTGGGACTGGACGTCGATGTCCGCCGCTTCGACACGGACTACGACTTCGACGCCTACGACCTGGTCGTGATGGGCCCCGGCCCCGGCGACCCCCGGCACGCCGACCACCCCAAGATCGCGCGCCTGCACGACGCGGTGCGCACGCTCCTCCAGGACCGCAAGCCGTTCCTCGCCGTGTGCCTGAGCCACCAGGTGCTGAGCCTGCGGCTGGGGCTCCCGATCGCGCGCTGCCCCGAGCCCAACCAGGGCGTGCAGAAGGAGATCGACCTCTTCGGCAGGCGCGAAAAGGTGGGCTTCTACAACACTTTCGCCGCACAAAGCCACGCTGGCGCGTTCGCGCTGCCAGGTCTCGGCTGGGTCGAGGTCAGCCGTGATGCCGCCACCGGCGAGGTGCACGCGTTACGCGGCCGCGACTTCGCCTCGCTGCAGTTCCACCCAGAGTCCCTGCTCACGGCGGAGGGCATCCGGATTCTGCGCGATCGGATCAGCGGGCTGCTCGAAAGGGTGGTCGTTACCGGCCTGGCGGTCGCCGCGTAGGTTTTTTGTATCTCGACGGGCTTTCCTACCCTCCTGCTCATGTACGGGGGAAGGAGGTGTCCCATGACACCGGAGATTGCCTACACGAGACGGGCGCAGGCGATGCTGCGCGCGGTCGTCGCCGGACGCGCGCAGGTCAGCTGCAGCTGCGAACCCGACCTCTTCATCGACGGCGTGTCCTGCGGGGACCAGTTCACCGCGCACGCCCTGGCACACGCCGGCCTGATCACGGCCGCGCGCCTGGCCTCGATCGGCCAGCGCGTCCCGGCCGCCTTGACTCCCGCGGGGCTCGCGGCGCTCGCCGATCGGGCGGCGTGAGTAATGGCGGGGGTGGCCGATACTCACTGGCCGTGGTTCGGCCACCCTCGCCATCGCCTCCGCGGTTGTCTAGGTTGGGCGGCAGCCGAGCAGGGGAGTTGCCGTGATCATCGTGTCGGGAAAGATCTTTGTCGACCCCGAAGGCCGTGACGGGTACCTGGCCGGGTGTGCCGAGGTGGTCGAGCTGGCGCGGAAGTCGGCTGGCTGCTTGGACTTCGCGCTGTCGGCCGATCTCGTGGACCCGGCGCGCATCAACGTCTACGAGCGCTGGGAGACCGACGAGCAGCTCGCGGCCTTCCGTGGCTCCGGTCCCAGCGACGACCAGAGCGCGGCGATCCGTGACGCCGAGGTCGCGCGTTATCGCGTCTCGGCGGTCGAACCCGCCTGAAAATCGGGTGACAAGGCCGGGTCCGGCCTGAAACCCTCGTGGTCATGTTCCCCGTGACCGAATTCGTGACGCCGGCAGGCTCGTCCCTGCCGAGCGCCGTTTCGGCACGGTTCGACGGCGCTCGAAGCTGACCCTCCTCTTTTCCCTTCCCGCGGAACCAGTGGAGGAGGGTTGGGCTTTTCGCGGTTTCGCGCTTCCGTTTCTTTTCCAGGGAACCAAAAATGACCAAGCAGCAGCATGTGCGCACCAAGCCGCACCTCAACATCGGCACCATGGGCCACGTCGACCACGGCAAGACCACGCTGACCGCGGCGATCACCAAGGTGCTCGCCGAGCCCGGCGGCACCGGCTACGTCGCGTTCGAGCGGATCGACCGCGCGCCGGAGGAGATCGAGCGCGGTATCACGATCAACATCGCGCACGTCGAGTACGAGACGCCCACGCGCCACTACGCGCACGTCGACATGCCGGGGCACGCCGACTACGTCAAGAACATGATCACCGGCGCCGCCCAGCTCGACGGCGCGATCCTGGTCGTCTCGGCGCAGGACGGCTCGATGCCGCAGACGCGTGAGCACATCGTGGTCGCACGGGGCATCGGCGTCCGGCACGTGGTGGTCGCGCTGAACAAGGCCGACCTGGTCGACGACGAGGACCTCCTGGACCTCGTCGAGCTCGAGGTGCGCGAGCTCCTCACGCGCTACGGCTTCGACGGCGACGCGGTCCCGGTGGTCCGCGTGTCGGGCCTGCGCGCGCTCGAGGGCGACCCGGTCTGGACCCAGCGCGTCGTCGACCTGCTCACCGCGGTCGACGAGCACGTGCCGGAGCCCGTCCGCGTTCTCGACCGGCCGTTCCTGATGCCGATCGAGAACGTGCTGACCATCACCGGCCGCGGCACGGTCGTCACCGGCGCGGTGGAGCAGGGGACACTGCGCGTCGGCGACCCGGTCGAGGTGGTCGGGCTCGGGGACACGGTCACCAGCGTGTGCACCGGGCTGGAGACCTTCGGCAAGGCGCTGGACGAGGTGCAGGCCGGCGACAACGCGGCCGTCCTGCTGCGCGGCATCCGCCGTGACGCGGTACGCCGCGGCCAGGTGCTGGGCCTGCCCGGCAGCGTGACCCCGCACAGCCGGTTCCGTGCGGAGGTCTACGTCCTGTCGGCGGACGAGGGTGGCAGGCGTACGCCGTTCGCCGACCACTACCGGCCGCAGTTCCACTTCCGCACCAGTGACGTGGTGGGGGAGATCCGGCTGGACGACGGCGTCGTCATCCCCGGCCAGCGCGCCGAGTTCACGGTCGAACTCGGCCGCTCGATCGCGATGAGCGAGGGCCTCGGCTTCGCCGTCCGCGAAGGCGGTCGGGCCGTGGCCTCGGGTGTCGTGACCGAGGTGCTCGACTGAAGGGCTCGTGAGCGTTGCGGGTGGTCCGGCGGGGCCCGCAAGTTGATTTTCGTGAAAGGAGGAATCTGGCCGTTCAACGTCCAGATTCCTCCTTTCGCTTCACGTTCGGCTCCGGCCACGGGTACTCAGCTGATGTGATTCGACCTGGCTTGCGGAGAGCCCGCCGGTAGGTGTCCAGCGCACGATGGATGGCGTTGTAGTCGCAGGTGCGGGCTTCGAGTAGCCGAATCGCTTGGCTTGCTCGCGGTGACAGTCCGGGAATCCGATGCTCGGGAATGTTCGCGGGGAACCGGGCTTGAGAGGCGCGGAGCGCGCCGGGGCGTTTACGCGCCATCGCCCTTTCGGAAGCAGGTCATGGGTCGAGCATGCCACAGGCGCCGGGTCTCGAGGAGAGGTTTTGGGCGCTGCGGGTTCCGAGGAGCGGGGGATCGGAACCCGCAGCGCACCCCCAGCCATTCGGAAATGGACTCGGGCGGTGGCGCCGCCGGGGACCATCCTGGGCGGTGGGGGTGCGTGTTCGGTAGGGCTCTGACCAGGTCTTACAAAATCTGACAGCGCTATGGCGCGATTTCGACCAGCAGGAAGACCGGGCGGCGGGTCGCGAAGAACTGGACGCCCTTGTCGTCGACCATCTTCCAGCCGATCCAGCATCTGCCGGGTGCCTGCTGGGCGCGGACCATCACGCTGATCATCACGTGCTCGCCGGGTGCGGTGTCGCCGATCGGGACCCGGTCCGGGGTCTGGCAGCCCTCCGGTGCGGCGGGCAGGTCCATGCGCTGGAGGTAGCGGTTGTGCCAGTAGACAGTGCCCGCGTTCTGGATTTCCCAAACCTTCAGCACCGACTGGCCAGGGCGCAGGACCGTGCCGTCGGGGACGGTGACGTCGGCGACGAAGACGCTTTCGTCGCCGGGGAAGCGGGCGCCGGTGTCGACCGGCGGGGTGCTCGACGGGACGGCGAAGATGGCGACGGCCGCGAGGATCAGGATCACGACGGCGGCGAAGGCCCAGGCCACGGGGCGGCGGCGGGCGGGTTCGACGGCCGCTACTTCGTCGACCACGTCCGGCTCGGGGACGGTCTGGAGTTCGACCCAGCGGCGGCGCCAGTGCTCTTCGTCGGCGCCGCAAGCCTTGGCGAACTCGCGGGTGGTCTCCCATGAGGGGAAGCGGGTGCCGCGGACGGCTTCGTGCAGGGTGGTGTGGGAGATGCGGCCGGAGCGTTCGGCCATCTTCCGGAACGAGGGGTCGCCCGCCTCCCGGCGCAAGCGCGCGAGCTCGGCCGCGAGCGTTGTCGCTGGGTTGTCGAGCGTCGTCACAGCCCCTGAAACTACCCGAACGCCGCTTTCGGACCGGTGATGGTTCCGAAAGCGGCGTCCTGGGGCCTAATCGACTTCGACCACCGCCTGGGCGAACTGGGCGGCGTACAGCCTGGCGTACGCGCCGCCCGCGTCGAGGAGCGCGGTGTGCGTGCCCTGCTCGACGATGCGGCCGGACTCCATCACCAGGATGAGGTCCGCGTCGCGGATGGTGGACAGCCGGTGCGCGATGACGAAGCTGGTGCGGCCCTGCCGCAGCGAGTTCATCGCACGCTGGATGAGCACCTCGGTGCGGGTGTCGACCGAGCTGGTCGCCTCGTCGAGGATGAGGATCGCAGGCTCGGCGAGGAACGCGCGCGCCACCGTGATCAGCTGCTTCTCACCGGCGCTGACGTTGTCGCCCTCGTCGTCGATGACCGTCTCGTAGCCGTCCGGCAGCGTCCGGACGAAGCGGTCGACGTGGGTCGCCCGCGCGGCATCGCAGATCTGCTCCCGTGTCGCGTCGGTCGCGCCGTAGGCGATGTTCTCCGCGATCGTGCCGCCGAAGAGCCACGCGTCCTGCAGCACCATGCCGGTCTTGGCCCGCAGGTCCTCGCGGGTCATGTCGGCGATGTCGACCCCGTCGAGGACGATGCGGCCGCTGTCGATCTCGTAGAACCGCATCAGCAGGTTGACCAGCGTGGTCTTGCCGGCGCCGGTCGGGCCGACGATGGCGACCGTCTGCCCCGGCTCCACCGACAGCGACAGGTCCTCGATGAGCGGGGTGTCGGGGGAGTACCGGAACGACACGTGCTCGAACTCGACCTTGCCGGTCACCTTCGGCTGGCGCACCGGGTCGGCGGGGTCCGGGTCCTGCTCGTCCGCGTCGAGCAGCGCGAAGACCCGCTCGGCCGAGGCGACCCCGGACTGCAGCAGGTTCGCCATGCTCGCCACCTGGGTGATGGGCTGGCTGAACTGCCGCGAGTACTGGATGAACGCCTGGACGTCACCCAGCGACAGCGAGCCGGAGGACACCCGCAGCGCGCCGACCACGGCGATGAGCACGTAGTTGACGTTGCCGATGAACATCATCGCCGGCTGGATCAGCCCCGAGATGAACTGCGCGCGGAAGCTCGCGTTGTACAGCGTCTCGTTGTGCTCCTCGAAGGTCTTCTGCGCCTCCTCGCGCCTGCCGAAGACCTTGACCAGCGAGTGCCCGGTGTACATCTCCTCGATGTGCCCGTTGAGCTGGCCGGTGGTCCGCCACTGCTTGATGAACTGCGGCTGGGCGCGCTTGCCGACCTTCGTCGCGACGAACACCGAGATCGGCACGCTGATCAGCGCGAGCAGCGCCAGCAGCGGCGAGATGACGAACATCATGGTCAGCACGCCGACGATGGTGAGCAGCGACGCGATCAGCTGGCCGAGCGTCTGCTGCAGCGACTGCGCGAGGTTGTCGATGTCGTTGGTGACCCGGCTGAGCACCTCGCCGCGCGGCTGGCGGTCGAAGTAGCTCAGCGGCAGCCTGGCGAACTTCGCCTCCACCTGCTCGCGCAGGTCGAACACCGAGCGCTGCACGATCGACGCCGTCAGCCGTCCCTGGACGAGGCTGAAGATCGACGCGAGCACGTACAGCCCGAGCACGATCATCAGCACCCGGCCGACGGCGGTGAAGTCGATGCCCTGGCCCGGCACGATGTTCATCGCCGCGAACATGTCGGCGATGGTGTTGTCGCCCTTCGCGCGCAAACCGGCGATGACCTCTTCCTTGGTCACCCCGGCGGGCAGGTCACGGCTGACGATGCCGGAGAAGATCAGGTCGGTCGCGTTCCCGAGCACCTTCGGCCCGATGACGCTCAGCCCGACGCTGATGGCCGCGGTGACCAGCGCGCCGATGACGAACAGCCGCTGCGGGGCCAGCAGCGCCAGGAACCGCCGGCCGGATCCCTTGAAGTCCAGCGCCTTTTCGGTGGACTGCCCGGCCATGAACGAGGCCGGTCCCCTGCCGAGGCCCGGACCGCCCGAGGGGCCGGGGCCACGGGTGGGGACGGCGCGTTCCCCGTTGGCGGCCGCCGGTTTGGTTTCGGAAGACTGGGTGGCGCTCACGCCGCCTCCTGCTCGGTCAGCTGGGAGAGCACGATTTCCCGGTAGGTCTCGTTGCCGTCCATCAGTTCGGTGTGGGTGCCGGTGCCGACCACGCGTCCCTCGTCGAGGACGATGATCCGGTCGGCGGAGCGGATCGTGCTGACCCGCTGGGCGACGATGACGACCGTCGCCTCGGAGGTCTCGCGCGCGAGCGCGGCACGCAGCGCCGCGTCGGTGGCGTAGTCGAGCGCGGAGAACGAGTCGTCGAACAGGTAGATCTCGGGGCGCTGCACCAGCATCCGCGCGATGGCGAGGCGCTGCCGCTGCCCGCCGGAGACGTTCGTGCCGCCCTGCGCGATCGGCGCGTCGAGACCTTCCGGCATCGCCGAGACGAAGTCACGCGCCTGCGCGACCTCGAGCGCGTGCCAGAGTTCCTCGTCGGTGGCGCCCGGTTTGCCGTAGCGCAGGTTGCTCGCGACGGTGCCGGAGAACAGGTACGGCTTCTGCGGTACCAGCCCGACGGCCTTCGCCAGCGCCTCCGCGCCGAGGTCGCGCACGTCGATCCCGTCGACCCTGACGACACCGTCCGTGGTGTCCATCAGCCGGGGGATGAGGTTGAGCAAGGTGGTCTTGCCGCTGCCGGTGCTGCCGATGACCGCGGTGGTCTCACCGGGCCGCGCCACCAGGTCGACCGCCTGCACGACGGGATTCTCCGCGCCGGGGTACCGGAATTCGACATTCGACAGTTCGAGGTGACCGTGCAATTCGGTGAGCCGCACGGGATTCGACGGCAGCACGACACTGGATTCGGTGTCGAGCACCTCGGAAATGCGCTCGGCGGCGACCTCCGCGCGCGGCACCATCATGAACATGAAGGTGGCCATCATGACCGACATCAGGATGTACATGAGGTAGCTCAGGAACGCGGTCAGCGCGCCGACCTGCATGGCGTCGCTTTCGATGCGGTGCCCGCCGAACCACAGCACCGCGACACTGGACACGTTCATCACCAGCATCACGATCGGGAACATGTACGCCATCAGCTTGCCGACCTTCAGCGAGACGTCGTACAGCTCGGTGTTGGTCCCGGTGAAGCGCTCGCGCTCCTTGGTGTCGCGCACGAACGCGCGGATCACCCTGATGCCGGTGATCTGCTCGCGCAGCACCTGGTTGATCTTGTCGATGCGCTCCTGCATCAGCTTGAACGCGGGCCGCATCCTGGCGATCAGGATGCCGATCGCGACGCCGAGCACCGGCACCAGTATCAGCACCAGCGAGGACAGCGGCACATCCTGCGAGACGGCCAGCACGATGCCGCCGACGCACATGATCGGCGCCGACACCATCATCACGAAGGTCATCAGCGTCAGCATCTGGACCTGCTGGACGTCGTTGGTGGTTCGGGTGATCAGCGAGGGCGTGCCGAACTTGCCGACCTCGCGCGCGGAGAAGTCCTGCACCCTGGTGAACACCGCGGCCCGCACGTCGCGGCCGAACGCCATCGCGGTGCGCGCGCCGAAGTAGACCGCGCCGATCGCGCACAGGATCTGGATCAGTGTGCCGGCCAGCATCACCCCGCCGATGCGGAGGATGTAGCCCATGTCGCCCTTCACCACCCCGTTGTCGATGATGTCCGCGTTGAGGGTCGGCAGATAGAGGATCGCCAGCGTCTGCACCAATTGCAGTGCGACGACCAGTGACAGATCCTTGCGGTAGGGGCGCAGAAAGCTGCGCATGAGCTTGATCAGCACGTCTTCATCTTCCTATGGTGCGCAACGCAAATTGAGAAATCGGGCAGACCGGATGAAACCTCGCGTAATGTCCCGCGCAGTATTTCCGTGAGTGGTTTTTCGGTTCCGCTGTGCAGCCAATGGTCGAGCGCCACCCTGGTCGCGGCGCACACGGTGGCCGCCATCAGTTTCGGATGCAGTTCGTCGGTGGTCCCGGTGCGTTCGGTGATCGCCTCGGCGAGCACCCGCTCGATCTCGTGGTGGGACTTGAGGTACTCGCCGCGCAGCGCGGGGTTGCCCGCCATCAGCCGGACCCGGGTGACCTGCTCGCGGTCCGGCTCGCCGTATTCGCTGTACTGCTCCATGACCGCCGCGGTGACCGCCTGCCACAGCGGCTCCTCCGGCGGCCTGGCCAGCAGCCTGGCCTTGATCCGGCGCTGGCGGTCGACGCCGATCGCGCAGATCGCCTCTTCCTTGCTGGAGAAGTAGTTGTTGAAGGTGCGCGGGGAGACGCCGACCTCGGCGGCGATCTCCTCGACGCGCACCTGATCGAGCCCGCGCTCGGTGGCCAGGCGGATCGCCGCCCAGCTCAGTGCTTCCCTGGCCGCCAGCTTCTTCTGCTCGCGCAGGCTCATCCCCGGATGCTCCATGCGGGCCACCTTACCGGAAAATTTTGCGGGGCACGCAAAATTGTGCGCGCTCCGCACTTTCAGGTGACTCAACCTCGAGAGGGATGCGGCGCCGCGCACGGCTCTGGCACGGTGGAAACCGAGGACGAATCATCTGGGGGAAGGAAAATTCAGTGTCCACCATGCCGCATCGGCCCATCCGCCGTGGCCTGTTCGCTGCTGGCTTAGCCGCCATTTCCGCACTTGCCGTCGCGGCGCCCGCCTCGGCGGCCCCGGCCAAGGTCGAGCTGACCCTGCCCGCGCTCACCGGTCACCATCAGGTCGGCACCACGACACTGCACCTGGTCGATCAGGCGCGCCAGGACCCGTGGAAGCCCGACCGCAAGCGCGAGGTCATGGCCACGGTCACCTATCCGTCCTGGTTCACCGCGGACGCCCCGCGGGTGCCGTGGATGAGCGAGAAGCTGGCGCCCGTCGTCGAGGAGGCCGCGGCCGACCCGAACTTCTTCGGTCTTCCCAAGGGGTCCGTCGACTGGGGCTCGGCCGAGCGCGACGCCCACGCGGGCACTCCCGTGGACCGGTGGCAGGGAAAGCGCCCCGTGGTGCTCTTCTCGCCCGGCTTCGGTTCCCCGCGCGAGTTGCACGCCGTGCTCACCGACGACCTGGCGAGCCGTGGCTACATCGTCGTCTCGCTGTCGCACACCTTCGAGTCCGCCGCCGTCGAATTCCCCGGCGGCCGCGTCGAAACGCAGCTCCAGCTCGGCAACGACCCGAAGACCATGAAGACCGCGATCGACGCCCGCGTCGCGGACACCCGGTTCCTGCTCGACCAGCTCACCAAGCTCAACCAGGGCGCCAACCCCGACGCCGAGCACCGCCCGCTCCCGCTCGGCCTCGCGGGTGCCCTCGACCTGTCGAAGGTGGGCATGTTCGGCCATTCCTACGGTGGGTTCACCGCAGGCGAGACGATGGTGGCCGATCGCCGGATCGACGCGGGCGTCAACCTCGACGGCACGATGGGCTACGGCTTCGACGGTTCATACCTGCCAGGCGAGGTGGTCAAGCGCGGCCTCGACCGGCCGTTCCTGCTGATGGGCGGCGGGTTCGGGTTCGAGCACACGCACCTGAACCCCGCCGACAAGACCTGGGGTGACTTCTGGGGGAACCAGCGTGGCTGGAAGCGGGACCTGCTCCTCAAGCAAGGCGCGCACCACAGCTACAGCGACCTGCAGGCCATCGTGCCGCAACTCGCGAACCTGATCCCGGCCGAGCGGCGCGAGATGTTCGTCGGCACGGTGGACGCGACCAAGGCGTTGACGGCCGAGCGCGACTACCTCGACGCGTTCTTCGCCCTGCACCTGCTCGGCCGGGACAAGCACCTGTTCGACGCCGACTCGCCCCGCTACCCCGAGGTCACGTTCATCGAGTGACCAGTCGGGGTCGTGAGTGGTACGGCCGGTTCTAACCGGCGAGAACACTCACGACCCCAGTCAGCGGGTGATCGCTTTTTCGGCCTCCGCGACCTCGACGGCTTCCAGGCTCGCGAGGGTGGTGTGGGCGTCGCGCCACGCTTCGCGGGCTTGGTCCAGCAGGCCCGCGTCGTTGAGCAGCGACCCGAGGCTCAGCTGGGCTTTGCCGGTCCACCGCGGATCGCCGAGTTCCTGGAACACCGAGAGCGCGTGCCGGGCGTGGTGCAAGGCCTGGGCGTGGTCGCCCTGCTCGGCGATGAACTCCGCGTGCAGGACTTCGGTGATGGCGGCGCCGTGGACGTCCAGGGTGAGGGCGAACAACTCGGTGCTGCGGCGGCAGCACACCTGCGCGGTGTCGGTCTCGCCTTGGGCGCGGTAGGCGTAGGCGAGTGAACGCCAGGACGCCGCTTCGCGGCGGAGGTCGCCGAGTTCGTGGAACAGGCCGCGGCTGGTGTGCGCCAGGCGCAGTGCCGAGTCGAGCTCGCCGAGTTCGCGGTGGACCACGCTGAGCTCGCGCAGGCACGCGGCTTCCCAGCGGCGGTCGGCGATCAGGACGAACTCGTCGATCGCCTCCTGCAGGCACTGCTGGGCTTCGGCCCATTCGCCGCGGTAGCGGTGCAGGATGCCGAGTTCGCGCTTGGCGTAGGCGACCCAGCGTGGCTCGTCCATTGTGGACAGCTTGGCCAGGCAGGCCTTGATGCAGTCGGCCGACGCGTCGTAATGGCCTTGGAAGCGCTGGCCGACGCCGACGGCGAGCAGCGTGACCATCTCCAGGCGCGGGTCGTTCGCGGCGGGCAGCGCGGCGAGGCATTGGCCGAAGTACTTGCGGGCGGACTGGACGTCGTGCTGGTCGCGGGCGGCGAGGCCGAGTGCGAAGTACGCGTACGCCGTCCAGTACATGTCGCCGGTCTGGCGCGAGGCCGCGAGGCTCAGCTCGGCGACCCTGATCAGGTCGTCCCAGCGGGACCGCAGCTCCAGGTAGGCGGCCACGGTCGCGGACAGGTGGCAGGTGATCTCCGGGCGTCCCTCTGCGGCCGCCTTTTCGACGGCATCGAGGAGGCAGTGCTGCTCGGAGTCGAACCAGGCGGGCGCGTCGCGGGCGAATTCCGTTGCCAGCGCGTCGATTTCCGGAGACGGCGGCGCCACCTCGAACTGGTGCAGGCCGCCGAAGTCGAGTGCCGCGTCGGCTCGCTGGCCGACCTGGAGGTAGGCCTGGAAGACCCGGTCCAGTGCGGCCTCGCGGGCCTCGGGCGAGGTTTCCGCGGTCATCCGCTCTTCGGCGAGCAGGCGGATCAGGTCGTGGAAGCGGTAGCGCAGCGGGCTGCCGACCTCGACCAGGTTCGCCTCGACGAGTGCGTCGAGCAGGCGTTCCGCGGTGCGCCGGTCGGTGCCGAGGGCGGCGGCCGCCGCCCACGACGCGAAGTCGGTGCCCGGCAGCAGCGCCAGCAGGCGGAACGCGCGGCGTTCGTCGGGCCGGAGCTGCTCGTAGCTGACCAGGAAGCCGGCCCTGACCTCGCGGTCGCCGCCGACGAGCTCGTCGAGCCGGTGCCGTTCGTCCTCGAGGCGGTCGGCGATCGTCTCCGCGCTCAGGTGCGGCAGTGTGCGCAGCTTGGTGCCGATGATCCGGATGGCCAGCGGCAGATTCCCGCAGCAGCGCACGATCCGCTGGGCGGCGAGCTTTTCGCGGGGGGAGCCCGCGAGATCGGTCAGCAGGGAGACGGCGTCGTCGAGATCCAGCTCGCCGAGCTGGATCCGCAGGCTCAGGTCGAGCCCGGTCAGCCTGCGCCGTGAGGTGACGACCACCGCGCAGTCCGGGTTGCCCGGCAGCAGCGGCCGGACCTGGGCCTCGTCGGCGGCGTTGTCGAGCACGATCAGCACGCGCTTGCCCGCGAGCCTGGCGCGGAACACGGACTCGCGCTCGTCGGCCGCGCTCGGGATTTCGACGCCGGGCACGCCGAGTTCGCGCAGGAACCGGGCGAGCACGTCGCCGGGGTCGCGCGGGCGGGCACCCGCGCCGAGCAGGTCGATGAACAGCTGGCCGTCGGGGAACGCCGGGGCGAGCTCGTGACCGGCCTTGATGGCGAGCGCGCTCTTCCCGGCGCCCGGCTGCCCGGTGACGGCCGCGATCGGCAGGCTGGCCTTGCCTTCGCCGGTGAGCGTGGCGACGATCTCGGCCAGCTGCTGCCGCCTGCCGGTGAAGTGATTGATGGCCGGAGGCAGCTGGCGGACCTGCCCGAAGGCGGGCTTCGGCGCGATGCGGGCGTCGTCTTCGAGGATCTGTGCCTGCAACTGCCGCAGCGACCGGCCGGGCGTGACGCCGAGCTCGTCGTCGAGCAGGTGATGCAGTTCCTGGTACGCCGAGAGCGCGTCGGCGCGGCGGCCGGAGCGGTGCAGCGCGGTCATCAGGTGACCCCACAGCTCCTCGCGCAGCGGATGGTCGGCGACCAGGCGCCGCAGTTCGGCGATGAGGTCGGCGTGCTCACCCAGGTCGAGCCGGGCGCGCAGGTGCTTTTCGACGACGGCGAGGCGGCGTTCCTCCAGCCGGGTCAGCTCGACAGAAAGCGCTTGCCCGGCGTGCAGCCCTTCGAGCGGGCGGCCGCGCCACAGCGCCAGCGCCCTGCTGAAACAGCTCGCGGCTTCCCGGCTCCCGGCAGCGGTCTCGCCGGCGAGGGTCAGCTCGGTGAACGTGGCGAGGTCCAGCTCGCCCCTGTCGACCCGGAGCACATAGCCACCCGGCCGGGTGGAGAGTCTGCCGGGATCGTCACCCGCCTGTGCCAGCCGTTGCCGCAACCCGGAGATGTAGGTGCGCAGGTTGGACTCGGGCGTCGCCGGCGGCGACTCCCACGCGGCGCCGGTCAGGTATTCGACCGAGGCGAGCTCATTGGCCCTGAGCAGCAGCGCGGCGAGCACCGCACGCTGTCTCGGGCCGCCCAGCTCGACGGGTCCCCCCACGGCGCGGACGTCCAACGGCCCCAGAACGCGGAACTCCACCGGTTCAGTATCGGGTACTGAGATCTCGCTGTTATCTCGGGGCGCGATCTGGGCGGAATCTGGGCGGGTGATGGGGCAGGTTCTCGGTGGGAGGGAGCAGCGGGCCGGGTAACACTTCCGAACCGCTTGCTGTGATCCAGGTAACACCGCTCGGTGGGCTGCCGACAAAGTCGGCGAGCACCGAGGTGGGGAGGGGCCCCTGATGACCGAGCCCGATGGCACGCGGTTCCACGCGCGTGAGCTGTACGGCTCGGTCATCGCGGTCCCGTTGCTCCAGCGCATGGATGCCGCCGCGGAGGCGCCGCAGCGGGTCGTGATCGACCTGAACCTTGCTTACCCCCAGGGGCGGGAAGCGGCCGCCCGCGCCATCCATGCGCTGGTCAACGAGGTGGCCGACGAGAGCGTCGACGAGCGGCGCACCGCTCAGCTCGGGCAGTACGTCGTCGCGTCGCTCAGCCCGGAGGCGCTGCTCGAGGTGGTGCGCCGCGACCGGGCCGCCGAGCACCGCGCGATCCACCGGATCTGGCCCGACTTCACGGTCAAGGCGCTGATCAACAGGTCGTGCGCCACGGTGAAGGCCGACGCGGCGCGTACCGCGTTCGCGGCGCTGGGTGCCGGGATCACCTGGGCGGTCGTCGACTCCGGCATCGACCACGCGCACCCGCATTTCGGCCACTCGCTCGACGTCACGCTCCCGGTGGAGCACAAGGACTTCACCAAGAACGCGAGCCCGCTCACCGACGAGTTCGGGCACGGCACGCACGTCGCGGGCATCATCGCGGGCCAGGGCTCCGGCACGGTCGTGCGTGCCGAACTCGATTTCGGGAACGACGTGCACTACCTGCCCGTCCAGGCCGATCGCATGACCGGGATCGCGCCGCTGGCCAAGCTGGTCAGCTACAAGGTGCTCAACGAGAAGGGCGACGGCGAAACGAGCGCGATCATCGCCGCGCTGCAGGACATCCAGCAGGTCAACGGCAACGGCCGCGATCTCAAGATCCAGGGCGTCAACCTGTCGGTGGGGTATCCGTTCGACCCGCAGTGGTTCGCCTGCGGGGAAAGCCCGTTGTGCGTCGAGGTCACCCGGCTGGTCAAGTCCGGCGTCGTGGTCGTGGTCGCGGCCGGGAACACCGGCTATGGCTACAACCAGGACATCGTGAAGGGCGCCGTCGCCGCCGGCATGGACCTGACGATCAACGACCCCGGCAACGCCGAAGCCGCCATCACCGTCGGTTCGACGCATCGCGAGATGCCGCACCGGTACGGGGTCTCGTACTTCTCGTCGAAGGGACCGACCGGCGACGGGCGCGCGAAACCCGACCTGGTCGCGCCCGGCGAGCGGATCCTGTCGTGCGCGGCGGGCGCGATCCGTGGCCGCATCGAGGCCAAGTCCGAGGTGGAGCCGCCCGTCCACTACCTCGAAGACAGCGGGACGAGCATGGCCGCGGCGCATGTTTCCGGTGCGATCGCGGCGTTCCTGTCGATCAGGGGCGAGTTCATCGGACGTCCGGAGGAGGTCAAGCGGATCTTCACCGGCACCGCGACCGATCTCGGCCGGGTGCCCGCGTTCCAAGGGCATGGCCTGCTCGACCTGATGCGGGCCATCCAATCGGTGTGAGCGGGAGGGAGCAGTCGTGGCCGACCTTTTCGGATTCCCCAGCGCGGAGGTCCAGTTCGACAAGGACGGGCACCTGGTGGGCGACGCGGGTGCCGTGCTCGGGCTCGCCGCCGATCCGGGGCTCACCGATCTGCTGGTGCTCAGCCATGGCTGGAACAACGACATCGACGCGGCCAGGAGGCTGTATGGCGGGCTCGCCGGTTCACTACGGGTCAACCTCGACGAGGCCACCGTGCCCGAGATCGCCGGGCGCCGCATCGGCATCGCGGGCGTCATCTGGCCGTCGCGGATGTTCGCCGGTTTCGAGCTGCCCCAGCTGGCCGCCGCCGCTGCCGGGTCACCGGCGGACCAGGAGACCATCGCCGCCCAGATCGAGGAGCTCCGCGCGGCTTTCACCGGCCCCGAAGCGCAGCGCACGCTGGACGACGTTGCCGCACTCGTGCCGCAGTTATCCGACCTGGCGTCCGCGCGCGCGGATTTCGCGGAGAAGCTGAAGACACTGGTCGCCCGTGACGCCGCCGACCGTGAGGACGCCTCCGACGAGCTGTTCGACGTTCCGGGCGGCACGCTGATGGACCGGCTCGCCGTCCCGGTGCTGCCTCCGCCACCCGGCGCGCCCGGCGGCGCTGCCGGGTTCGGCGGTCCGCTCGGCGGCGTGTTCGGTGCCGCGACCAACCTGCTCAACTTCCTGAGCTACTACGAGATGAAGGCGCGCGCGGGGATCATCGGTGAGCTGGGCGTCGCGCCCGTGCTCGCGCAGATCCGCCAGAACCGGCCGGACCTGCGCATCCATCTCGCCGGGCACAGCTTCGGCGGACGCCTGGTCACTGCCGCGGCCAAACCGCTGTCCGCCGGCTCGATCGCGACGATGACCTTGCTGCAGGCCGCTTTCTCGCACTACGGGTTCGCCGACGACTGGAGCGACGACGCCGGTTCGCAGTCCGGGTTCTTCCGCGACGTGCTGACCGACGGCACCGTGCGCGGCCCGATCCTCATCACGCACACCGCCAACGACCTGTGCGTCGGCATCGCGTACGCCATCGCGTCGCGTATCGCCAACCAGGTCGCCTCCGACATCGGCGACGCGAACAGCGTCTACGGCGGCATCGGCCGCAACGGGGCGCTCAAGACACCCGGCGCGGCCTTCGCCGACCTGCTCGGAGTCGGCGGCGGCTACACCTGGCACGCGGGCGTGCCGAACAACCTGCGCGCCGACTCCTTCATCATGGGGCACTCGGACGTGACGGGTCAGCAGGTCGCCTACGCGATGCTTTCGGCGCTGGCCGCTACTTGATCGGCGCGGTGACCCGCAGGTTTTCCACGTTGACCCCGCCGACTTTCACGGTCGGCGTGGCGCTGCCGAGATCGGACCGGCGGTACTGCGCGGTCAGTGTGGTCGATTCGCCTGGCCAGATGGTCACGTAGTCGTCGCTCCAGACCGCGGGCGCGACCTCGTCTTCCGCCGAGCCCTTGGTGACGGTCGCGCGCAGGAAGAACGCGACCTTCGAGCCCGAGTTGGTCATGGTGACCGTGGTGGTGATGTCGTCGCCCGTGGCCTTGCTGGCCGCCTTGACGTTCACCTTCTGCTCGGGGATCCGGCTGAGATCGGTGTAGTCGGCGTAGTCGACCTGCGGGGTCGTGCGCCAGTCAGGGGCTTCGTAGTCGAGCGTGTCCGGCTTGGTGGAGAGCCAGTAGACGTTGCGGTCGAGCAGCTTGCCAGCCGAGTCACGCAGCTGCAGCCGGAGGAAGTAGGTCGTCGAAACGCCTTCTGGCAGCGGAACGTCCACCAGGCGCGCGGCGCCGTTGGCCGGCGCTGTCGCGGGGGTGGTCTCGTCGTGCAGCGCGACGCCGTTCTCGTCCAGCACGGTGGTCTGGATGCTCAGCCCCGGCACCTCGGTGAGCCCGGTGTTGACCAGCGCGACCATGCCGTCGTCGTAGGTGTACTGGACGTGCAGCGGCCGCATCGCCTTCTTGGCACCGAAATAACCGCCGCTCGGCGTCATCGAGTGGTCGTAAAGGTGCCAGAACAGCGACGGCCAAGCGTTGTTGAGCAGCCAATAGATCATGCCGGTCGCCGGACGGTCCGCTTTGGACTGATTGGCACCGAACGCTTCGAACTGCGCGCGATTGGTCTCGTAACCGGCCAGCTGCGCCTTCATCACGAAGTCTTCGAGATCGTGCGGTTTGCCGTAGCGCTCGACAAGTGCCGTGTAGAACTCGGCGAGCTTGTCAAAGTGCTCCGAGGGCGAAAGGTGGAACTGCACGCTTTCGCCGTCCTTCCACAGCTTGTCCAGTTCCTTGGGCGAGAGGATCTTCTTAAGCGCTGTCAGCTCGGGGATCGCCGGGCCGGGACCGTGCTCGGCTTCGAACCCGAACGCGCCACCACGCTGGTCGCCGTACCAATAGTTCGGCGGGACCCACCAGTACGGGCCGTATCCCTTGTTCCCGGACGGGCCGAGCTGCGGGCTTTCGCGCCACGTGATCGACGTGATGACCGGCGTGTCCCAGTCGGAGACCGCCAGCCCGTCGAGGTACTCCTGCTCGATGCGCGGCGTCGGCGCCGTGTCACTGCCGACGTAGAAACTGAGGATGCTCGGGTGATTGCGCAGGCGCAGGCCCTCGGTGGTCTGTCTCTTATAC
>NZ_JBHWEB010000056.1:0-33719 GCF_042734395.1 Amycolatopsis sp. NPDC059657
CGACCGACATAGGCCGTCACCCCGGCTTCCGCCTAGTTCCTACCACAAGCCCCTTCCAAGGGCCCGCACGGAAGAGGGTGCACTAGTGACCGACCGGACCCGCCCCGACCTGAACGCGCTGCTGGCCGCGAAGGGTTTCCGAGACTGGATCCGCGAGGGCTGGGAACCCGACGCGGAGGCCGTCGAGATACCGCCCGGCGCCGCCGAAGCGGCCGCGGCCCACCGCGCCAGGCTGGCCGCCGAGCTGCCGGGGCGCCGGATCGCGCTCGCGGCCGGGCGTGCCAAGGTGCGGTCCAACGACACGTTCTTCGAGTTCCGCGCGGACAGCGACTTCGTCTGGCTCACCGGCTGCCAGCGCGAAGGCGCGATCGTGGTGCTCGAGGACGACAAAGCGGTCCTGTACGTGCCCAAGCCCGCCGAGCCGGACGAGGCCGATTTCGTCGGCGACGCGAACAACAGCCCGCTGTGGGTCGGCTCCGCGCCTGGTCCGCGCGCGTACGGCGAGGCGCTCGGCATCGAATGCCGCCCGTTGGAAGACCTCGCGTCGGGCCTGCGCGGCCTCAACCCCGCGGTGCTGGCCGGCGCGGGCGTCGACCCGATGCTCGACGCGTTCGGCTTCGGGCACAGCGAGCGGCTGCGCACGGTCCTCGCCGAGCTTCGCCGGATCAAGGACGACTGGGAGATCGGCCAGCTGCGCGGCGCGGTCGACGCCACCGCTCGCGGCTTCGCCGACGTGCTGGCCGCGCTCCCGGAAGCCGTGCGCGGCGGCGGCGAGCGCTGGCTGCAGGGCACCTTCGACCGGCGTGCCCGAGCCGAGGGCACCGGCCCCGGCTACACCTCGATCATCGCCGCAGGCCCGCACGCGCCGATCCTGCATTGGACGCGGTGTTCGGGTCCCGTGAACGACGACAGCCTTGTGCTGCTGGACGCCGGCGTCGAGCTGGATTCCTTGTACACAGCGGACATCACGCGCACCTTCCCGGTCGGCGGCGAGTTCACCGCTGCCCAGCGCAAGGTGTACGACCTGGTGCACGAGGCACACGTCGCCGCTCTGGCCGAGGTGCGGCCCGGCCACGACTACGGCGCGTTCCAGGAGGTGGCGCTGCGGGTGATCGCGACGGGCTTGCACGACTGGGGCCTGCTTCCGGTTTCGGTGGACGAGGCGTTGTCGGCGGACGGGCAGCAGCATCGGCGCTACATCGTCTGCGGCACCGGGCATTTCCTCGGACTGGACGTCCACGACTGCGCGGCGTCGAGCCCCGGCGCCTACCGGCAGGGTGTGCTGGCCGAGGGCATGGCGCTGGCCGTGGAGCCCGGCCTGTACTTCCACGCTGGCGACCTCACGGTCCCGCCCGAGCTGCGCGGCATCGGGATCCGCATCGAGGACAACGTCGTGGTCACCGCTTCGGGCCATGACCTGCTCTCGGCGGCCTTCCCATCGACGGCCGCCGAGGTCGAGGCCTGGGTCCGCGCCGCTTAAGGCTCGTGAGTGGTACGGCCGGTTCTAACCGGTCTAACCACTCACGACCCCTCGTTCAGGCGTGCAAGGGCCTGCGCGAGTGGTAACTCTGCGGCGTTGGATGCAGCAGAGTTACCACTCGCGGCCCGTCCGAGCCTCGCGACGTGAAGATCCCGCCGGACTGTCCGGAGCACGCCACATTTGCCCTTCCCCTCAAGATAGAACCGCCCGCAACGCGCACGAGTCAGTAATCGATCGTGTGCCCGGCCAGTATCTGCTTGGCCGCACCGGTCACCGGCAGCCCGGCCGCAGGCCGGTCAACGGTGAAGTACTCCCGGAAGTTCTGGCTGAACTGCCGGGTCATCAGCGCGATCGTCTTGTCCCAGTTCCCGCCATCAGGACCGTTCGACGCCCACAGGTCCAGGAGCGACGAACCGACCCGCCCCTGCACGGTGTCGCCCCGATCCCACCCGGGCGTGGCGGCGTCGTTGACGAAGCTGTACGAGTAGCCGTTGTCGTACACGTACCGGTAGTCGCCGAGCGCGTAGGCCGCGACGGCGTCGGCGAAGCCTTCGGTCCACGCGCACGAGGTCGAGCTGCTGCGTTCGATGTAATGCGGGTTGCAGCCGGTGACCTCGGGGAACGCGCGGCCGTAGAGCTGCCACTGCAGCCAGTGCCCGGCTTCGTGGAGCACGAGGTGCTTCGAGTCGGGCATGGTCGCGCCGAGGAAGACGTAGTTGGTGCCGGGGTAGTCCCAGTAGCCGCCGTCCGCGACCCGCGGATCCCAGACGAAGGTGATCTCGTCGCACCGGCCGTTGGCTTGGCGGGCCGTCCAGCAACTCGACGACGGGTTGGCGCGCTTCCAGTACAACAGGTTCAGCGTGTCCACGACCTTCCACGCGCGCTGCAGCGAAGCCGGGACCTTGACCGTGCCGAGATTCACCGTGCCTGCCACGTTCGTGCGGTGTGCCGAGTCGAAGGTGTACTCGGCGGTGTTGTCCGCGGCCTTGATGACCCGCCACATCGCGGTGCTGCTCGACCGGAACCGCACGTACGCCTCGGTCAGTGATCCGTTGGCGCAGGCGGAAAAGCGGCCGTCGGACGCGCCGGTGATCCCCGAGGCGAGCCGGGTCGTGGAACCCGAGGTGCGGCCCCAGAGTTCCCAGTTCGCGTTGCGGGCGACCTGGGTGCGCAGCGGCTTCGCCGTTCCGGCTTCGGCGTCGAGGTGGTCGTAGGCGAGCGTGCCGGTCAGGCACGCTCCGGCGGGCGCGGCCATGGCCGGGGTGGGGGAGAGCGCCGCCATCAGGCCGAACGTGGTGGCGAGTGCGGCGCCGAAGGCGCGAAGCCTGCTGCCGGACGATGAGGGTCTGCGGAGCACCTGCACGGGTTTCTCCTTGCTCGAGTCGGGTGTGTCAGGGGTCACACTGTGGTTGGTGAAGGAGTTTCGGCCCGCTGGGTATCGGCCACCATCGCGTGGCCCCATCGGCCACGGCTATGCCCCCGTTGTCGTGGGCGCGTGGCATGATGATCGGCAAAGCGAACGACGTTCGTACGGTTTGCCGAACGATCAGGGAGACGTGGTGGAGGACGAGGCACCCTCGATCCGGGACATGCTGGCGGTCAACCTGCGTGCCGCCAGATCGGCGCGCGGGCTGTCGCTCTCGGAGCTTTCCCGGCGCTCCGGCATCGGCAAGGCCACGCTCTCGCAGCTGGAGTCCGGCGGCGGCAATCCGACCATCGAGACGGTGTTCAGCCTGTCCCGCGTGCTCGAGGTCGCGATCTCCGATCTGCTCGACCGCCGCGCGGGCGGCGCGTTCACCGTGGTGCGGGGAGCCGACGTCGAGGTGCTCCGAGGTGAAGGCGTCGATCTGCGCCAGCTGCGCCGGATCGAGACAGGCGACGGGGTTTTCGAGCTGTACGACCAGGTCGTGCGTGGTGACGCGGCGCAGCGTTCGCAGGGGCATGCCGGGATCGAGCACACGATCGTGCAGACCGGGCGGCTCCAGGTCGAGGTCGCGGGCCGGACCGTCGAGATCGGCCCCGGTGACTACGTCGCGTTCGACGCCCGCGAGCCGCATCACTACACCGCGCTCGAGGCGCCGGTGCACTCCGTGCTGCTCCTGCAGTACCGCGCGGACGAACGGCTCGACGGCCAGGCGCACCCCGTGCTGAACGGTTGACACTCTCCCCGGCCTCGACTTACCCTCCGATCGTTCGCTTTACCGAACACGGGAGGCTTAGTGAACCGAACGCGGGTGGTGGTGCTCGGCGCGGGCATCATCGGCGCCGCGTGCGCCCGTGAGCTGAGCCTGGCGGGCTTCGACGTGCTCGTCGTCGACCGAGGCAGGCCTGCGGGCGGCACCACGTCGCACGGCGAGGGCAACATCCTCGTCTCCGACAAGGGACCTGGCGCCGAACTCGCGCTCGCGCAGTTGTCGGCGCGGCTGTGGCCGGAGATCGCCGCCGAGTACCCGCAGGCCGAATACGATCCCAAAGGCGGCATCGTCGTCGCCACGACCGACGACGGCGCCCGTTCACTCGCCGCGTTCGCGGAAGCGCAAATCGAGGCCGGAGTGGTCGCGGAGCCGTTGTCTCCCAAGGAACTCGCGGCCGCCGAGCCCGCGCTGACCCGTGACGTGACGGCGGCCTTCCACTACCCGCAGGACGCGCAGGTGCAGCCCGCCGGGGCCGCTCTGGCGTTGCTTGGGTCCGCGTTGCGGCACGGCGCCCGGCTGCGCGTCGATACCGAGGTACTGGGCGCGGTCGTCGTGGACGGCCGGATCACCGGCGTCCGCGTGCCGGGGGAGGTGCTCGGCGCCGACGTGGTCGTGAACGCGGCGGGCCCGTGGGCGGGGGAGTTGTCGGCCAGGCTCGGCGCCCCGATCGCGGTGCGGCCGCGTCGCGGGGAGGTGCTGGTGACGATGCCGATGCCCGGTGTCGTCCGGCACAAGGTCTACGACGCCGACTATGTCGGTGCGGTCGGCGCCGGTTCGGGCGCGTTGCAGACCTCCGCTGTCGTCGAGTCGACTTGGGGTGGCACGGTGCTGATCGGCTCCTCGCGCAGGCGGGTCGGGTTCGACGACACGATCCGGCCGGGTGTGCTGAGCGCCATCGCGGCCAAGGCGTTGCGCCTGTTCCCGGCGCTCGCCGAGGTCGCGGTGATGCGCGCGTACGGCGGGTTCCGGGCCTATGTGGACGATCACCTGCCGGTGCTCGGCGAAGACCCGCGCGTCGCGAACCTGTGGCACGCCACGGGACACGAGGGCGCTGGCATCGGACTGAGCGTCGGCACCGGGCTGTTGCTGCGCGAGTCGCTGACCGGTGCGACGCCGTCGATCCCGATGGAAGAGTTCACTGTGGACCGTCCGGCGGTGCTCGCGTGACCGTCCGCATCATCGTCGACGGCGAACCGGTGACCGGTGTCGCGGGTCAGTCCGTGGCGGGAGTACTGCTTGCGTCCGGCCGGATGTCTTGGCGCACAACGCGTTCCGGCGCGCCGCGCGGGGTCTTCTGCGGCATCGGCGCGTGCTTCGACTGCCTGCTCACGGTCAACGGCGTGCCCGATGTCCGGGCCTGCAGACGGCCCGCCGTCGACGGCGACGAGATCCGCACTCAGACCCGGCAGGAGGATGCGTGAAGCACGTCCTGATCATCGGCGCCGGGCCCGCCGGGCTCGCGGCGGCCGAGCACGCGCTGCGCGCCGGTGCGCGGGTCACGATCCTGGACCAGTCGGAGGTCCCCGGCGGCCAATACCACCGGGGGCACGCGAATTTCGACTCGTTGCTCGCCCGGTGCGCGTGGTGGCCGAGCAGTTCGGTCTGGGCCATCGAACCGGAACTCCGGGTGCACGTGCTGCGTGGCCCCGCCGACGGGAGCGACCGGGAGCGGCACACGCTCACCCCGGACGCACTGATTCTCGCGACCGGCGCGCACGACCGGACATTGCCGTTCCCCGGCTGGCAACTGCCCGGCGTGTACACCGCGGGCGCGGCGCAGGCGTTGGCGAAAGGCGAACGCGTGGCGATCGGCCGCCGCGTGCTCGTCGCCGGTGCCGGGCCGTTCTTGTTGCCGGTAGCGGAATCCCTGCTCAACGTGGGCGCCGAAGTCGTCGCCGTGCTGGAGGCCAATCCGGCCACGACCGTCCTCAAAGGATGGTCATCGCCCGCGGCCGCCAGCCCCGGCAAGGCGGGCGAGCTGATCCGGTACGCGGCCGCGTTGGCGCGGCATCGTATCCCGTATCGGACAGGCCGAGTGGTCGTCGACGCACGGGGTGACGACCGCGTCCGTTCGGTCGTGACGGCTCGGGTGCGTGCCGACTGGTCGGTCGTCGCGGGCACCGAGCGGGCATACGAGGTCGACGCGGTCTGCGTCGGCCACGGTTTCGTCCCGCAACCCGAACTGGCCGTCGCCGCGGGCTGCGCTCTCGACGGCGGATTCGTGCGGGTCGACCAAACTCAGCGCACCACCGCCGACGGCGTCTTCGCGGCGGGGGAGATCACCGGCATCGGCGGCGCGGTCACCGCCGCCGCGGAAGGCGCGGTCGCCGGATGCGTTGCGGCGGGCGGACAACCCGGTCTCGCTTTGCTCCGCGCCCGTGATCGAGCTCAGGCTTTCGCGGGCCGGCTGGCCGTTGCCCACCCGATCGGCGCGGCCTGGCGCGGCTGGCTGCGCGAGGACACCATCGTGTGCCGTTGCGAGGAAACCACGTACGGCGAACTCGCCCGTGCGGCCGCCGATCCGGCCGAACCGGGCTCGCAGGCGCTCAAGCTCGGCACTCGCGCGGGGCTCGGCCCGTGCCAGGGCCGGATGTGCGGACCCACCGTGAGCGAACTCTGTGGCCTGCCCGAACGCCACCATCGCCCGATCGCCCAGCCGATCCGGCTGGGCGAACTCGCCGACCAGAAGGAGAATCCCGCATGAGCACCCCCGACCTCGGCGGCGTCGTCGTCGCGACCGCGCTGCCGTACCGCGCCGACGACTCGGCGCCGGCGGGCCTCGCGGTCGACTACGACGCGTACGCCGAGCACTGCCGCTGGCTGGTCGGCAACGGCTGCCGCGGCGTCGGCCCCAACGGCTCACTCGGCGAGTACTCCTCACTCACCGACGAAGAACGCCGCCGCGTCGCCCGCACCGCGATCGAAGCGGTCGGCTCGGACGGCATCGTCGTCGTCGGTGTGCACGGCCCCGGTTCCCACCAGGCCAAACACTGGGCGGAGGCCGCGGCCGAAGACGGCGCGCATGGCCTGCTCTGCCTGCCGCCGACCCTGTACCGCGCCAACCGAGGCGAGGTGCTGGCCCACTTCGAGGCGGTGGCCAGTGTCGGGCTGCCGGTCATGGTCTACAACAACCCCTTCGACACCAAGGTCGACCTCACGCCCGAGCTGCTGGCCGAGATCGCGGCGATCGACAACGTGGTGGCGGTCAAGGAGTTCTCCGGCGACGTCCGCCGCGTACTCGAAATCCGCGAGCGCGCACCGGGCCTCGACGTGATCAGCGGCGCCGACGACGTCGTGCTGGAGAGCCTGTTGATGGGCGCGACCGGCTGGTTCGCCGGTTTCCCCAACGTCTTCCCCGCCGAGTCGGTGCGCCTGTTCGACCTGGCGACCTCGGGCAAACTCGCCGAGGCGAAGGCGTTGTACGAACCGCTCGTTGCGGCGTTCCGCTGGGACTCGCGCACCGAGTTCGTCCAGGCCATCAAGCTGGGCATGGACCTCGTCGGCCGGTACGGCGGACCATGCCGTCCCCCGCGCGGCGCGCTCACGGACGAGCACCGCGAGCAGGTCACCGCCGACATGCGCCGCGCGCTGGCTTCGCTGGGGGTGTCGTAAGTGCGCTCGACCAGGGCGATCACCGCCGTCGACTCCCACACCGAGGGCATGCCCACCCGAGTCGTCACCGGCGGCGTCGGCACGATCCCCGGCGCCACGATGGCCGAGCGCCGCAGGCATTTCATCGCCGAGATGGACGACCTGCGCCAGTTCCTGATGAATGAGCCCCGCGGCCACTCCGCCATGAGTGGCGCGATCCTCCAGCCGCCCTGCCATCCGGACGCGGACTGGGGCGTGATCTACATCGAGGTGTCCGGCTGCCTCCCCATGTGCGGCCACGGCACCATCGGCGTGGCGACGGTCTTGGTCGAGACCGGCATGGTCGAAGTGACCGAGCCGAAAACCGTGGTCCGCCTCGACACCCCCGCGGGCCTGGTCCACGCCGAGGTCGACGTCCACAACGGCCGCGCGTCGCGGGTGACCCTCCGCAACGTCGCCTCCTTCCTGGCCGATCGCGATGCCGTGGTCGACGTCCCCGACCTCGGCGAAGTCCGTTACGACCTGGCCTACGGCGGCAACTTCTACGCGATACTCGAACTGTCCCAAGTGGACATACCGTTCGAGCGTGCGTCGAAGGACCGCATACTGGCGGCGGGGCTGTCGATCATGGGCGCGATCAACTCCCAGCGCCCGCCCCGGCATCCGGCGGACCCGTCGATCGAGGGCTGCAAGCACGTCCAGTTCCTGGCGCCGGGTTCGAACGCCCGCGTCTCGCGCAACGCCATGGCGATCCATCCTGGCTGGTTCGACCGCTCACCGTGCGGGACCGGCACGTCGGCTCGGATGGCCCAGCTGCACGCGCGCGGCGAACTGCCGTTGCACACGGCGTTCGAGAACCAGTCGTTCATCGGGACGAGCTTCACGGGCCAACTGATCGCTGAGACGACCGTGGGGGACCTGCCCGCCGTGGTGCCCGAGTTCTCCGGACGGGCTTGGATCACCGGTACCGCCACCTACCTGCTCGACCCGGACGACCCGTTCCCGGCAGGCTTCGTCCTCTGACTCGCCCGAAGACGTGAACGCCCCGTTCGCAACGCTCGACGTTGTGAACGGGGCGTTCACGTGTATTGGCCCGAGCGGCACCCTACGGAAGTCTGCTGCACCGGTTCAGGTGGGGACTTTGCGCGAAACATGCGCTATACAGAGCACATCATGCTTGTTCATGCGTGAAAGGTGCCATAAATAAGCAGAGTTGCGCATTCGCTCGGGTGTTTGGCCGCTGTGGTCGCGCTCGGGCTGGCGCCCGCCGCGGCCTATGCCGACCCGGCCGCGGGGCCTGAGGGAAGGCTCGGCGATCTCACCGGGATCGCCGCCGAGGGCGCCACCGTCACCCTGAAATCGGGGGCAGCCGCCGTGCGCGTCAGCTTCCCCGCGGAGTCCGCCGTGCGGGTCTGGCTGGCGCCGGACGGCACGTTCACCGATCCCGCCGGCAGCAAGATCGTGCTGCCGCGCGGTACCACCCCCGTCACGCCCACGCGCGCCGACAAGGGTTCGTACTGGGCCATTTCCACTGGCAAGGCGACCTTGCGGGCCTACAAGCATCCGCTGCGGTTCGCCCTCTACGACGGCGCCGACCGCAAGCAGCTGTGGGCGGAGTCGGCGCCGCTGTCGTGGACCGGCAAGACCACGACGCAGAGCCTGAGTCGCGGCGCCACCGAACAGTTCGTCGGCGGTGGCGAGCAGAACGGCCGGTTCAGCCATCGCGGCCAGACCATCAAGATCTTCGCCGATGACAACTGGAACGACGGCGGCGCGCCCAACTCGCAGCCGTTCTACGCCTCGACCGCCGGCTATGGCGTGCTGCGCAACACCTTCGCGCCAGGCAGCTACTCGTTCAACGAGCCGGTCGCGACCACCCATGACGAGCGGCGGTTCGACGCGACGTATGTCGTCGGAGCAGGGCTCAAGGACGTCATCTCCGGGTACACCGATCTGGTCGGGAAGCCCTTCCTGCCACCGATCTACGGGCTCGAGACCGGCGACTCCGACTGCTACCTGCACAACGCCAACCGCGGCGAGCGGCACACGCTCGACGCGCTGAAGGTCGCCGACGGCTACGTCGCCAACGGCATGCCGAACGGCTGGATGCTGGTCAACGACGGCTATGGCTGCGGCTACGAGAACCTGCAGCAGACCGGCGAGGGACTGCGCAAGGACGGGATGCAGCTCGGGCTGTGGACCGAAGACGGCGTGCCGAACCAGGCCGACGAGGTCAAGGCGGGCGTGCGGGTGCGCAAGCTCGACGTCGCGTGGGTCGGGCCCGGCTACCAGTTCGCGCTCGACGCCTGCGACACCGCGTACAAGGGCATCGAGGACAACAGCGACGCGCGCGGGTTCGTCTGGCAGCCGGTGAGCTGGGCGGGCGCGCAGCGATGCGGTGTGCTGTGGAGCGGTGACCAGGCCGGATCGTACGACTACATCCGCTGGCAGATCCCGACCTACGCGGGCGCGACGACCTCCGGTATCGCCTACAACACCGGCGACATCGACGGCATCTTCGGCGGCAGCCCGCAGACCTACGTCCGTGACCTGCAGTGGAAGACCTTCCTGCCCGCCGCGATGACCATGGACGGCTGGGCGTCGTCCGACAAGCAGCCGTGGCGTCAGGGCGAGCCGTACACCTCGATCAACCGCAAGTACCTGATGCTCAAGGAACGCCTGCTGCCCTACACGTACAGCTACTCCGTCCAGGCGCACCAGACCGGCGTCGGCCAGGTCCGGCCGCTGGCGCTGGAGTACCCGGATGACCCGAACGTGTGGACCGACAAGGCGAAGTACGAGTTCCTGTCCGGCACCGACTTCCTGGTCGCGCCGGTGTACGAGAAGTCCACTGTGCGCAACGGCATCTACCTGCCCAAGGGCACCTGGGTCGACTACTGGAGTGGCAAGACCTACACCGGTCCGACCACTGTGGACGGTTATGACGCGCCGCTGGACACGCTGCCGCTGTTCGTCCGCGCCGGTGCCGTGGTGCCGATGTGGGCCGAGGGTACGAAGTCGTGGCAGACGCGTGACAAGGGCGTGCTCGACCTCGACGTCTATCCCAGCGGCAAGGGCGGGTTCACGCTCACCGAGGACGATGGCATCACCCGCGGCTACAAGACCGGCGCGCAGGCCAAGCAGGAGTTCACTGTGGATGCTCCGGCGTCCGGCCCCGGCACGGTGACGGTCGGGATCGGCGCGAGCAACGGCTCCTACAACGGGAAACCGGCCTCGCGGAACTATAAGCTGGCCGTCCACACAGGAACCAAGCCGGGTTCGGTGCAGGCCGGTAACGGGACGTTGCGTCAGTACGGAAGCAAGGCCGAACTCGACGCCGCGCCTTCCGGCTGGTGGTTCGATCCGGCCGGACAAGGCGTGGTGCGGGTGAAGACCGGCAAGATCGGCGCCGGTGACCGCCAGGACGTGCGGCTGTTCGGTGCGAGCGCGGTCGGCGGGTTCTTCCCCGAGGACAACAAGGGCTCGGTCACACTGGCGGTGCCATCGCTGGTCGCGCCGGGGCAGTCCGCCGACGGCACGCTGAGCTTCACCAACGGCACGCCGCTGCCCGTGAGTGACGTCGCGTTCTCGTTGCCCGCCAACGGATTCCGCGTCGAGATCCCGGCCGCTCCCCGGTTCGTGATGCCGGGCCAGACGGTCAAGGTACCGGTGAAGCTGACGCCCGAAGCCGCGCTGAAGCCGGAGGACTACCAGCTCACGGCCAACGCGACGTACAAGGCCAGGCTCGGCGACCATCGCGTCACCGACTCGGCGACGGTCACGGTCCCGTACGCGTCACTCGCGGCGGCGTACGGCAACGTCGGCGTCACCGACACCGCGCACGCCACGGTCGGCGATCTCGACGGGGGTGGCAGCAGCTTCCGCGCGGAAGGTCTCGCCGAAGCCGGGTTGAAGCCGGGTGGGACGTTCACGGCCGGGGGAGCGCAGCTCACGTGGCCGTCGGCCGACGGGTCCAAGCCGGACAACGTCGTCGCGGCCGGTCAGACCATCGCGGTGACGGGCACGGGCTCGAAGCTGGTGCTGACCGGCACCGGAACGGGCACGGCGAAGGGAACGGTCGTCGTCCGCTACGCCGACGGCTCCACCAGCCAGGCCGATCTCGGGCTCCCGAACTGGTGTTGCGTCGATCCGGCGCAGTACGGCGCGGCGACGGTCGCGACGGTGCTGGGCAAGAACACCCGCACCGGCCCGGCCTATCCGACGGTGCCGTACCGGGTGTTCGCCAACACGGTCCCGCTGACCGCGGGCAAGCAGGTCGTGGCGGTCACGCTGCCGTCGAACTCGGCGCTGCACGTCTTCGCGGCGGGGATTGGGTAGAGGGACTCGTGAGTGGTACGGCCGGTTCTAACCGGCCAAAACACTCACGACCCTTATACGACCAGGACCTCGAGACCCGCCGCTTCGAACGCGGCCAAGGTCTCGGGGTCCGCGTCGGTGTCGGTGACCAGGGTGTGGACGCGCTGCGTGAGGCAGATGCGGGCGAAGGCGCGGCGGCCGAGTTTGGAGCCGTCGGCGACCGCGACGACCCGTTCGGCGCGCTCGACCATGAGGTGGTTGATGCTGGCCTCGCCCTCGTGGTGGGCGAACGCGCCGGCCTCGGGGTCGAAGGCGTCGACGCCGAGGAAGAGCAGGCTGAGCGTGAGCTCGCCGAGTACCTTGGTGGCCAGCGGGCCGCTGAGCTCGAAGGACTGCGGACGCGCCACACCGCCGGTGACCACGATCTTGACGTTCGGGCGGACCGCGAGTTCGTGCGCGATGTTCAACGCGTTCGTGACCACGGTCAGTGCCGTCAGGTCGGCGCGCAGCGAGAGCGCGCGGGCGACGCCTGCCGTGGTGGTGCCGCCGTTCAGGCCGACGACCATGCCGGGCGTGACGAGTGCGGCCGCGGCGGCGCTGATGCGCTGCTTTTCCGGGACGTGGCGGGCGGTCTTGTAGCGCAGCGGGAGGTCGTAGGCGAGGTCGTTCGCGACCGCGCCGCCCCGGGTACGGGTGAGCAGCTGCTGTTCGGCGAGGTGGTCGAGATCGCGCCGGATGGTCGCGGCGGAGACGTCCAGTTCGACCGCGATGTCCTCGACATCGATCTTCTCCCGCTGCCCGAGCAGGTCCAGCAGGGTGCTCAGCCGTTCGTGCCGGGCCATCCGTTGTCACTCCTCGGTGTGCTCAGGCGCTCGTCATGCGGAAATCGTAGCGCGGCGGCAGCGGCGCGTCGGTTAGGGCGGCCCAGGTGTCCGAAAGCGACGTTTCGCCCTCGCGGATGTTCGGGATCTCGAACCCGGCTTCGAAGATCGCCAAAGCACCCACGCGGTCGCCCAGCGCGAGCAGTGCGCGGGCGAGCAGGAGCCGCGCCCGGCCGCTGGTCAGACCCTCCACAAGCGACACGACCCGCGCGGGGTCGGCCTGCGCTTCGGCGGCCTCCAATATCAACGGGACCAGCGAAGGAGCGAGTGCGAGCGCCCGGTCATACAGCCCGGGGTCTGCCGAAGCGACCGCGAGATTGCGCAGTGCCCAAGGGTTTTCGGCCGCGGCGACCGAAGCCGTCCACGCCGCGACGGCGTCGTCGCGGCGACCGGCACGCCAGCGCGCGATCCCGCGGTGATACCAGGTCAGCCAGTTGTCCGGGGTGTGTTCCAGCAGGTCGGACCAGTAGGCGTTGACCAGCGTCGGCGGGGGAGGAGCAAGCGGGTCACCGGTGGGCGGCTCACCGTCGAGCAGGGCGAGCCACGGCGCCTGAGCAGGTCCGAGCGAGTCGGCGGGAAAGGGCGTGCCGGGCAAGTGTGCGATCATCCGCCGGGTTTCCAGCGCGCCCCAGCCGGAACCCTGATGCAGCAACGGTCCCGGCTCGGCATCGGCTACCTTTCGCCAAGCCTCGAAGCACGACTCGATCGTCTCCTCGGATGGCAGCATGCGAGCCACCGAGTCCACAGCGGACGTCCATTCCGGACTGTGGGCGGCGTCGGCGGTCACCGGGCCGTATGCCTCCAGCCAGTCCCAAGACTCGCCTGCCGGTAGCCGCAGATGCTCCAGCTGGGTACGGGCCAAACCGGCCTGGATCTCGAGGTAGCCGCCCGCGCCCGGCGCCAGCCACTCCTGCCAGCGCCTGCCGCCCGCCGACTCACCCCAGACGAACAGCTTGCGCCCGCGCAGCCGGTCGGTCGACACCTGCGCGAGGCCTGAGCCATCGGCTTCGACCGCGGCGATCCACGGACGCGAGTTCACCTCGAAGAAGTAGTCGGCGGCCGCGTCCGCTCGCGCCGGGTAGGTCAGGTCGCCGGGGACGTCGACAAGGTCGAGACGCCCGGTGTAGCCGAAGTGCCACGCGCCGGTCGCCGGGGCGAGCACGCGGGTGCCCGCGGTCTGCGGCACGGCGATGTTCGACCACCAGTACACCGGGACCTCGTGCGGATGCGGGTTCCGGATCCGCACGCCGACCAGCAGGAAGTCCGAACCGTCCGGCAGGAAGAAGTCGAGCTGGAACGGCAGGTCACGCGTGCGTTCCCACTCCCAGAGCCGCAGCACCGGCGTCCCGTCCGGACCCTCGGCACGTGCGGCGAACATCGGCGCGCAGGTCAAAGTCGTGTGGCCGGTGCTGCCCAGGTTCCATTCGACACCACCGGCGAACCACGCGTCGCGCAAAGCCAGGTTCGCGGGCTGGAACACCGGGTTGCGATACAGCAGCTCGCGGCCGGACGGCTTGTGGAACAGCGAATACAGGCGCCCGCCCAGCGATGGCAGCACGGTCGCGCGCACGCGGTCGTTCTCCAGCACCAACGCGGGCAGCGACCGCTCCTCGCGCGAGCGCGTGTAGCCGTCCTGCAGATGGCAGGGGAGCACGGTGTCGAGCCGCCCGTAGCCCAGGCCTGCCGCCAGGTCGGCAGGCAATTCCTCCACATTGGACACAGACTGCGGAGCGATGGGTTTCACCAGCGGTGGCAACGGGTTCTCGGCGCCGAGTTCGGCAGCGGGCAACCTCAGCGAAGTGGCGTACAGCTCGGTCATGGCAGCCGGTCACCCGTCGCCTGGTCGAACAGGTGCGCCGTCTTCGGAGCCAGCTCGATCTTCTCGCCGCGCTGCCACGGCGCCATGCCCGGCGTGCGGACCGTGAGGACCTGGCCGCCGCTCGTGCGGCAGTACAGATACTGGTCGCTGCCCAGCTCCTCGATCACCTCGACGGTCGCGGCCAGCCCGGTGCCGCCGATCTCCCAGCCCTCCGGCCGGATCCCGACGACGATGCCGGGGCCAGTCAACGCCGAGCGCTGCTCCGGCGTGAGCGGCAGCCGCGACGAGCCGACGATCGCGCCGTCGCCGTCCACTGTGGTCTCCAGCAGGTTCATCGCCGGTGACCCGATGAACCCGGCGACGAACACGTTCACCGGCCGCGCGAACAGCCCGACCGGGGTGTCGCACTGCTGCAGGATGCCGTCCTTCAGCACCGCGACACGGTCGCCCATGGTCATCGCCTCGACCTGGTCGTGCGTGACGTAGATCGTCGTGATGCCGAGCCGCCGCTGCAGCGACGCGATCTGCGTGCGGGTCTGCACCCGGAGCTTGGCGTCCAGATTGGACAGTGGTTCGTCCATCAGGAACACGCTCGGCTCGCGCACGATCGCCCGGCCCATCGCCACGCGTTGCCGCTGACCGCCAGAAAGGTTGGCGGGCTTGCGGTCGAGGTACTCGGTCAGGTCCAGTACCTTGGCCGCCTCGCGGACCCGGCTTTCTCGTTCGGACTTGGCCATCTTCGCGATCTTGAGGTGGAACCCGATGTTCTCGCCGACTGTCATATGCGGGTACAGCGCGTAGTTCTGGAACACCATCGCGATGTCACGGTCCTTCGGCGCCAGCTCGGTGACGTCGCGGTCGCCGATGTGGATGGTGCCGTCGTCGACCCCCTCCAGCCCGGCCAGCATCCGCAGCGTGGTCGACTTGCCGCAGCCGGACGGGCCGACCAGCACCAGGAACTCGCCGTCGGCGACTTCGAGGTCGAGCCCGTCCACCGCGGGCCTGGCGACCCCGGCGTAGAACCGCGTGGTGTCGCGGAAGGTCACGGTTGCCATGGGAGTTCCTACTTTCCGGCGCCGAGCGTCAGTCCGGTGATGATCCGGCGGGCGAGCACGAGATAGAGCACGAGCATCGGGAGCACCACGATGGCGACACCGGCGATCAGTCCGCCGTATTCCGACTGGTAGCTCGCCGCCCCGTAGAAGGTGAACAGCGCACGCGACAAGGTGAAGTGAGCCTGGTCGTGCAGAAAGACGATGCCCAGCAGCGTCTCGTTCCACAGCCCGATCGCGTTGAGCGTCAGCGCGGTGATCAGGCCGCCGCGCGCCAGCGGCAGCATCACCGAGAAGAACGTGCGCACCGGCGACGCGCCGTCGATCGCGGCGGCCTCCTCCAGCTCGTCCGGCAGCGAGCGGAAGAACCCGGTCAGCAGGAACACGGTGAACGGAATCGACAGCGCCACGTACACCAGGAACAGGCCGTACTCGTTGTCCAGGTGCAACTTGGACAGCACGACGAACAGCGGGATGATCACCGTCTGGAACGGCACGCCCATGCCGATGGCGACGAAGTTCGTCATCCCGTTGGAGCCGCGTTTACCCAGTCGTGTCAACGCGTACGCGGCCGGTGCCGACACCGCCACTGTCACCACAGTGGACAGTCCAACCAGGACCACGGTGGTGAGCACGGCGTCGCCGAAGCCCGCGTTGTTCCAGGCGTAGACGAAGTTTCGGAACGGTTTGCCCTGCTTGAACCATTGGTACGGCAGTGAGAACGGCTTGGTGAAGATCTCCACCGGCGTTTTGAACGCCGCGGTGATCAGCCAGTACAGCACCAGCAGGTTGCCGGCGGTGAACAGCCAGACGATCGCCGAGCCGAGCAGCCGCAACGGGCTCACCTTGCGTGAGCCAGGCGCGGGCCGTGGTTTGCGTGGCACCTTGCGTGCCGGCTTCGGCGCGGCGCGCACGACCGGCGGTGTGTCCGTTATGGACATCGTCTCTCCCTCAGAACTGGATCGCGTCACGGCGCATCAGCCGCCGCAGCAGCACGACGAGCAGCGAAACCAGTGCGATCATCGCCACCGCGCAGGCACAGGCGGCGCCGAAGTCCGGCGTCCCGTTGGACCCGAAGGTCCGGTCGAACACGTACACGCCGAGCGTCCACGCCTGGTTCGGCGGGGCGTAGGTGCCCGGCCCGGCCAGCACGAACACCAGCTCGAAGATCTTGAGCGCGTTGATCGTCCACAGCACCCCGGCGACACCGACCACGTCCCAGGTCATCGGCAGCGTGATGTTCCGGAACTTCTGCCACGGGGACGCGCCCGCCAGTGAGGCGTCCTCGTAGAGATACGGGGGGATCCGGTCGACCGCGGCCATCAGGATGGTGATGTAGAAACCGGAGCTCGCCCAGATCAGCGAGGCGGTCACCACACCGGTCACATTGGACGGAGCGAGGAACTTCGCCGCGTCCGCGCCGACGTGTTCGAGCAGGTAGTTCGCGAGGCCCTGTTTTCCCGGCTGGTACTTGAAGACGAAGCCGAGGAACATGCCGAGCGCGACCGGGGCGACGATGTTGGGGAAGAACAAGATCGCCCGCACCACCTTCCCGCCCCGCATGTCCCGCAGGACCATGGTGAACAGGAACGCCAGCGCGAACGTGCCGATGCCGCCGACGAAGACGTAGAAGAGCGTGTTCCGGAAGGCGTACTGGAACGAGTCGCTCTGCCACATCTGCGTGTAGTTCGTGACCCCGTTGGCCTGGGGCGTGTCGCCCGCGCCGGACCAGCTGGTGAAGCTGAGCACGACGGTGGCGATGGTCGGCAGCACGAGAAAGGCCAGGTAGAGCGCCAGTGCGGGGACGGCGAACGGCCAGAACAGCCGCCGTTTCCGCCGCGCGTGCGCCCCACCCATGGTCAGCGTCGTCATCGGCCTTGGCTCTTCCAGAACTCGGCGCCCTTGGCCGCGAGCTGCTCGACGAACTGCTGCGGCGTCAGCGTGCCCTTGAGCAGCGCGGTGTCGGCCGGGTCGAAGACGTCGGTCTGCCACTTGCCGCCCGCGATGCCGTCGATCCCGTCGTACTGGAGCACGTGCTCCTTCTTCGTGTCGTCCATCGCGGCCTTGACCTGCTTCAGGTCGTCCGGCACGGCGAGGTCGGTGCGCGGCACGAGGTTGTCGGCGACCGCGGGGATGCCGGAGAGCAGGTCCTTGTTGAGGAAGTAGGCGATGAACGCCTTCGCCGCCTCGGCGTGCTTGGCCTGCTTCGGCACCGCGAAGCCGATCGACATCTGCTCGACCGTGTCGTGCGTGGCCTCCGGCGGCATCGGGAACTGGAACGAGCCGTAGGCGACCTTCGTGCCGGAGCCCTGCTTGTCGAGGTACTCGCGCGTCTCGCTGGGCGCCCAGGTGCCGACGTAGAGATACTGCGAGTCGCCGTCGGCCCAGCGCTGCTGGATCTGCGGGAACTTCGCCGCGTCCCAGCCGTCGATGAAGTACTTGGGCAGGCGCGCGGTCTGTGTCGCGGCCTTGAGGAAACCGGGGTCGGTCAGCCACGCCTGGCCGGTCTTGTCGGTCGCCGCCTTGTACAGCCCGCCCGCGCCGACGTAGCGCTCGGCGAGCTGGGTGAAGAAGTACATGTTGTAGAACGGGATGTCGCCGTCCTGGCTGATCGCGGCCTTGCCGTCGGCCTTCGCCTTGTCGAACAGCGCGATCAGGTCGTCCATGGTTTTGGGCTCTTTGAAGTCCTTGACCCGGTCCTTGCCGTACCACCAGGCGCTGGACTGGACGGTGTACGGGACCATGAAGTTGTGGCCCTCTTTGTCCTTGTTCTGCGGGAAGTCGTACGAACTCGGGGCCAGCACGTCCTTGACTGTCTTGTCACCCTCGCCGACCTTCATGGCGAAGACGTCGTCGACGCTCTGCGTGCCGCCCGGTGCCATGATGGCCGCGCCGACCTTGCTGACGTCCTGGTCGAACAGGTCGGGCACGGCGCCGGTGTTGAGCGCGGGCACCAGGTTCTGCGTGTACGCCTTGCGCCCCAGCCACTGGACGGTGACCTTGACGCCGGTCTTCTCCTCGAAGCACTTGAAGGCCTTCTGCAGCACCTTGCCCTGCGGCTCGTCGGCCGTCCACATCGCCCAGTAGGTGAATTCCTTGTCGGAGGCGGGTTTCGTGCCCGCTTCCGGACAGGGTGCGGAGAGGAACTGCTCGACACCGGGCAGCGCGTTCTCCCCGGTGCTCGGGGTGTCGGCGGCGCCGTCCCCGCAGGCGGTGAGGGAAATCCCGAGCGCGGCCGCGGCCGTCACTGTCATGACCTTGCGTCGTCGCATGGCAACCTGCCTTTGTCTTGTGTCGAGCATCTGTCAACAACTCCGCTCAAGGACCGTGAGCAGCCGCTGGACTTCGGCGGCGACCGCTTCGCGCCCGGCGCCGAGGTAGCGGCGCGGGTCGACCCGGTCCGGATGCGCCCGCCAGTCGCCGGCGGCGGCCGCGGTGAACACCTTGTTCAGCTGGGTGGCGATATTGATCTTCGTCATCCCGGCGTGGACGGCGGCGGCGAGCCCGTCGTCCGGCACGCCGGAAGAACCGTGCAGTACCAAGGGAACCGGCACCCGGTCGCGCAACCTGGCGATCAGGTCGACGTCGAGCGCCGCGTCCCGCGTGAGCATCGCGTGCGAGCTGCCGACCGCGACGGCCAGCGCGTCGACCCCGGTGGCCGCGACGAACTCGGCGGCCTGGTCGGGGTCGGTGCGCGCGCCGGGCGCGTGCACGCCGTCCTTGCCGCCGACCTCGCCGAGTTCGGCTTCGACCCAGACCCCGGCGTCGTGGCAGTACTTGGCGATCTTGCGGGTCGCGGCCACGTTGTCCGCGTAGTCCATTGTGGACGCGTCGAACATCACCGAGCTGAAGCCGAGCTTGACCGCTTCGCGGACCAGGTCCGGTGATTCGGCGTGGTCGAGGTGCACCGCGACGCGGACGCCCGCCTCCCGTGCGGCGGCCAGCGCGGCGACCCCGACCGGGGCGAGCGCGCCGTGATAGCGGACCGCGTTCTGGCTCAGCTGCACGATCACGTCGGTTGTCGCGGCGGTCGCGCCCGCGATGATCGCGGTGATGTGTTCGAGCTGGATGGCGTTGAACGCGCCGCAGCCCCGGTGCCGTGCACGTGCGGCACCGACGATCTCGCCGGTGGACACCAGCGGCATGGCAACTCCTCTAGGACGGGTGGACCGAGATCAGGTCTCGTTCGCGGCGGAAGTACGGGAGATCGACGTCGCCTGCCAGCGCGCCTCGGACAGCGGCGCCGGACAACGCGACGGCCTCGCGGAGAATGCACGGCCAGGAGTCGCGCCGGAGCAGGCCGAGCGCGATCGCGGCGACGGCCGCGTCACCGGCACCGGTCGGGTTTCCGGTCAGCGCGACGGTCGGGGTGGCATGCCAGGTCCCGCCCTGAGTGACGGCGAGCATGCCGTCCTTGCCGAGCGAGACGAACACCGCGCCAGCTCCGGCCTTGCGTAGCTCGGCGGCGGCTTTCTCGGGGTCGGCCAGGCCGGTCACTTCGCGTAGCTCGTCGAGATTGGGCTTGACCACGGTGGGTTTCGCCTTGAGCCCGGCCAAGAGTGCTTCGCCGGAAGTGTCCAAGATCGACAGTCCACTGAGGAGCGTGGCGTACCCGTCGCTCGGGCATCCCGGCGGCAGGCTGCCGGAGCAGACCAGCACGTCCGTTGCCTGCTGATGCACGGCGCGGCCGAGTGTGGACCACTCGGCTTCGGTGATCTCCGGGCCCGGCTCGTTGAGCAGGGTCGTGGTGTCGCCGAGGACGGTGGTGGTCCGGCGGGTCTCTCCGGCGATCGGGACCAGCTTGGCCGGGATCCCGGTGGCGGCGAGGTCGTCGGAGAACGCGTGGCCGGTCCGCCCGCCGATGGTGGCGATGGCGCGGACGTCGACGCCGAGCGAGTGGAGCACGCGGGCGACGTTGACACCCTTGCCACCCGCACGCTGGCGTATGTCTCGCACCCGGTGGGTCTCGCCTGGCTTCAGGCTGTCCACTGTGTACGTGACGTCGAGCGCGGCGTTCGGCGTCACGGTGACGATCATTGGTCCGCTCCCAGCGCGAGCAGTCCGGCGCCGAGGCAACCGGCCTCGTCGCCCAGCTCGGCCCGCCGCAGCACTGGCTTCCGCTGGAAGGTGAGCTGGGTCTTCGCGTCGATCCGTTCCAGCAAGCCGGGTGCTTCGAACAGGCCGCCGCCGAACACGACGACCTCGGGCGCGAGCAGGGTGGCGAGCAGCCTGAGCGCGGCGGCCAGCGCGTCGACGGCTTCGGCCACGATCACGGCGGCGTCCGGATCTCCTTGGCGGGCAAGGACTTCGCGTGCGCCGTCGACCGGGATGCCGGACCGTTCGGTATACCGCCTGGCGATCGCGGCCGCCGACGCGACGGCCTCCAGGCAGCCGGTCGCGCCGCAGCCGCAGACGGCATCGTGTCCGATGTCGACATGCCCGAGCTCGCCGGCGCGGCCATCCGCCCGGTAAGGCCGCCCGGCGAGCAGCAAAGAGGCCGCGATCCCAGTGCCTACCGGGACGAAGGCGACGTCGCCGAAGCCACGCGCGGCGCCGAGCCGGTGTTCGGCGACGCCACCGGCGGTGACGTCGTGCCCGAACACGACCGGCATGTCCAGCCGCGCGGCGAGCAAGTCGGCCATGGGCACGTCACGGAACCCGAGATTGGCGGAGAACTCCGCCAGTCCGTTGTGGACGACGCCCGGTACGACGACACCGGCTTTGCTTATGGGTCCTGCGGTTTCGTCAAGTTCCTTGATCATCGCGGCGGCCTGGTCGGCGACGGCGATGCCGGGTTCCGCCCCGCGGGCGGTCGGCCGCCGGAGTTCGGCGACCCGCTTGAGACTGTCGCCCGCCGGCTCGTACACCGCGGCCTTGACCGTGGTGCCGCCGACGTCGACCGCCGCGACCCTGTTCATGTCAGCTCAGCACTACGGAGCGGGTGAGGCTCCGAGGCCGGTCGGGGTCGAGGCCCTTGCTGGCGGCGATCGCACCGGCGAGGCGTTGCGCGCGCACGAGATCGGCGAGCGGGTCGAGTCCACTTTCGACAAAGGTGCCGCCGGTGCGCCGGACGTCCTCGGCCAGCCCGTCCGGCGCGGTGCCGAACATCCAGGTCACCCGGCCGGGCTCGGCGATGCTGATCGGGCCGTGCCGGTAATCCCACGCCGGGTACGACTCCGACCAGAACAGGCACGCCTCACGGAACTTGAGCGCCGCCTCGTGCGCGATGCCGACCGACCAGCCGGTCCCGAGAAAGCTGAACTGCTCGGCGGAAAGCAGTTCCGGCGCGAGCGGTTCGGCGAGCACCCGCTCGGCCTGCTTCGCGACCGGCTCGATGTCCTCGCCGAGATGCGTGCGCAGCAACGCCAGCGCGCTGGTCGCGAACCGCGTCTGCACGACCGAACGCTCGTCGGCCGACGACAGGTCGACCACCGCGTCGGCGGTCCCGTCGACCTCGGCGGGCACCCCGGTGATGACGGTGGTCGGGCTGACCCCGCGCATCTTCGCCAGCAGCGACCGCACCTCGGTCGTGGTGCCCGACCTGGTCAGCGCGATGACGTGGTCATAACGCCGCTGGAGCGGGAATTCCGAAGCCGCGAACGCGTCGGTCGCGCCGTGCCCGGCCTGCTCGCGCAGCACCGCGTAGGCCTGCCCGATGAACCACGACGTCCCGCACCCGGCGATCGCCACCCTCGCTCCCGGCTCGGGCAACAGCCCGGCGACGGAGCCGGCCAGCGCGGCCGCCTCACGCCAGCAGTCCGGCTGGCTGGCGACCTCGGCCGCCATGAAAGTCCCGCTCATGTGCTCCCCATCAGTGCCCGGTCATGCGCAATGACCACACCGTAGGTGCAAGTTCATGCAACGTCAATGCATGTTTCGAGCAACTTCGCGCATCAACCGCGCTCAACCGCGCAGTGAACGGCTCGTGACGGAACGAACGGGGCTTATGTGTCGCTCAGCGTTGCGAACGTGGCGTTTGTGCGTTCGACCGGCCGCGCGAGATGCGCGGGCGGAGGCTTGGTTCTTGCCTCCGGTTCTTAAGGGCCAGGCATTGGGTCATGGAGGCCTGGTCGCGATCGGAAAGCCGGTCCGCCTCGTCGAGGTTCGGGAGCCCGGGTGGCGGGGTCATCGGGTGCCGCTTGGATCGCGCGGTCGCGTAGCCTTTCGGCGAACCTGTGGACACTTCCCGGCGGCAGCGTCGTCTGCGCGCCGACGATCGGAATTCCGTAGCACCCGGCCGTGGTGAGCAGGCAGGCCGACACCTGCGGCAGGCAGAGGATGGCCGCGGACACCGGGCCAGCGGTCGTGATCTGCGGCTTCAGCTTGCCGCGAACCGTTATCGCGTAAGGAACCTGGGCGCCGGCGGCCCCTTCGCGGCGATCGAGCAGTGACACGAGCAGAGTCGACGCGATCGTGCTGGCGACGTACGGCAGCACCTTGTTCGCGGCGTACCGCATCCCGGGCACCGGCGGAGCGAACCGGGCGGCCTGCTCGCCGATCGTGGTCGCGATGACGTCGAGCAGCGGACGGGTCCGCACTTCGAGCACGGCTTGCCACGGCACGGCCCGCGTGGTGTCGATCCCGATCTCCCATGGGCTCAGCCGAACCGCCCCGAAGCGGTCCAGGCCGCCCGCCACCCGCCTGACCCCCGGTGGCAGGCGGGGTGCGATCAACGCCGCGGCCGAGCAGTCCCACGGACTGGCCGACGGGGCTTGCGGCATGGGCATCGAGGCCAGCGCGGAGCGGACCCAGTCGGCCCCGGTCATGGGTAGCCGACCTGGTCGCGCGGGTCCCAGAGCGGATGCGAGAACGCCTGCTTCCACTGCTGCGCGGAGAGCAGCCCGGCGATGATCTCGATCGGCTCGAAGGCGAACTCGAACGCGCCGTGCTGATAGGAGACGACGACCTCGGCCACGCAGGCGATCCCGGCGACGGCGGCGGTCCAGCGGCGGCGGAACACCAGCGCGGCGAAGCAGAGCCCCGGCGCGACGAACCCGCCGACGATGATCATGACGATCGTCGCCATCCACAGCCTGATCAGCAAAACGCGGTAGACCGCGCGATCGTCGCGATACCAGCCGTCGGCCTCCGGCACCCACACCGAATGGTGGCGGTCGTCGAGCTTGTCGAGCAGCGTCGGGAACGCCGCCACCCAGACCAGGAACACCACGAAGCCGAAGAAGATCAGACCGGTCGGCATGTCCTCGGACGCTTCGTACCGGCCGAGGAACGTGGCGGGGGCGAGTGACAGCGCCGCGGTGAGGACCAGCAGCACCGTGGGCACGGCGCCCAGCCCGCGCCAGCGGGTGAGTGCGATCAACAGGAGCGGCGCGCCCATGAGCACCGAGCCGGACGCCGGGTCCGTCGCTGCGAACGCCAGCGTCAACAGTGCCGTGACCGGCCAGAACACCCACTGCAGCACCCGATAGGACGTGTGGTCCTCGATCAGCCATGGCAGGCGATCCTCGATCAGGGTACGGAGACCTTCACTCATCAAAACCCCCCGTTATGCAAAGATTGCACGGTGAATCCACGGTATCGTCGCCTCCAGAAACCTGCAAGGTTTGCATTTCTCCCAAGTTTGCACACAGCGTCATGACCGGTTCGGCCGATCAGGTGACCAGCCGCGCCCGGCTGGGTAAGGAATTGCGCAGACTGCGCGAGCAGGCGGGCAAGACGCTCGAAGAGGTCGCCGCGCGGCTCGACTGCTCGGTGGCCAAGCTGAGCCGGATCGAGACCGGGCAGGTCGCGGTCCGCCCGCCCGATCTGCGCGAGATGCTCGACTGCTACCGCGTGCTCGGCGCGCGGCAGACGGCGCTGCTCTCGGTGGCGCGCGGGCAACGTCAGCGTGAGTGGTGGCGCACCTACGCGGACATCATCTTCGACGGTTACGACCACTACATCGGCTACGAAGAGGAAGCCACCGAGATCCGCGAGTACCAGCCCTCGTGGATACCCGGCCTGCTGCAGACGCGCGAGTACGCGCAGGCGCTCGCGATGGCGTACGGGTCGACCGAGGACGAGGCCGGACGGCTCGCCGAACTGCGTCACAGCCGGCAGGAGATCCTCCGCCGCGCGAACCCGCCGCGGCTTTCGGTCGTCATCGACGAGACCGCGTTGCGGCGTCCCGCGCCCGGGATCATGGCTCCGCAGCTGGAACTGCTCGCCGCGCGCGCGGCGGCGCCGAACGTGACGGTCCGTGTGCTGCCGCTGGCGGCCGGGATGCATCCGGCGCAGTCGGGCGGCTTCATCGTGCTCGGGTTCGCCGACCCGGAAGACCCGAAGGTGGCCTACACCAACAACCTGACGGAAGGGCAGCTGATCCACGATCCTGACCACGTCGACCGCTATGTGTCGACCTTCGACCGGGTCGGCGCGCTCGCGCTCGGCCCGGCCGAGTCGGCGGAGCTCATCGCGGAAGTCGCAGGCACGCATCGGTGAACGCGCCCCATCGCGTGGCGTCGAGCACGAACATCGGTCCGGGGTCCTTGGAATCGCGGACCGCGACGACGCCTGCCAGGAAAGCGACCTCGACACAGTCGGTCGCACCGGCACAGCGGCTGCTCTTGAACCAGCGGGCATCGGGGAAATCAGATGAGTTCATGACGCCAGTAAGCGGGCGATCGGCGTCCGGAACCGTCGATCCGGAACGTTCCCGGACGACTCCGGACGTATGATCCGAGTGGGGAGGGTGATGTGAGCAGCGGTCCATCGGGCACGGACGGGCCCGATCCACGGCGCGTCGAAAAGCTGGAAGACCTGGTCCGCGAGCTCGCACTGCTGTCCGCGCGTGCCGCGCGTGGCAGCGGTAAACCCAAGGTCAGTCTCGCCGACTTGACCGGACGGCTGGGCCTGCCGCCGTCGAGCAAATCCACTGTGCACAGTTACGTCAGCGGGAAAACGCTGGTGCCGTCGGAAACACTCGATGCGATGGTGATCGCGCTCGGCGCCACCGGCGAAGAACAACGCGAATGGGGAAACGCCTGGTTCCGCGTTTCCGGCACCCGCCGGAAACCGCAGGCGACCGGCGTGAACACACTGATCGGCGCCGATCCGGACTTCACCGGACGGCAGGACGAGCTCGACGAGCTGGAGGCGCTCGTCACCGCGAAGACCGTACTCGCGATCGACGGCATGGCCGGGATCGGGAAGACCACGCTCGCCGTCGAACTGGCCAGGCGGCTCGCGCCTCGCTACCCGGACGGGCAGCTGTTCATCGACCTGCAGGCCAACACCGACGAGGAACTCGAGCCCTCGCAAGCATTGGCACGCTTGCTCTCCATGCTCAAGAAGAGCCCCGCCAGCCTGCCGTCCGGCGACGCGGAGTGGGGCGAGGTGTGGCGCGCCGCGCTGGTCGGCAAACGGGTGCTGGTGGTGCTCGACAACGCGTCGTCCACCGAGCAGGTCGAGCAGCTGCTGCCCGGCGCGACGGGCTCGCTCGTGCTGGTCACCAGCCGCCGCCGTCTCGACGGCCTGCGCATGCGGGGTGCCGCGAGCTACAGCCTCGACGTGCTGCCGCACGAGTCGGCGGTCGCGTTGTTCACCGGTGTCACGCGGCGGCCCGATGACGACCCGGCGATCGTCGACGAGATCGTCCGGCTCTGCGGCGGACTGCCGCTGGCCATCCGGATGGTGGCCGCCGGACTGGCCGCGCGCACCGGCTGGACGGTCGCCGACATGGCCGAGGAACTCCGCGACGAGCAGACCAGGCTGCGTGCGATGCGTGCCGAGAACAAGTCGGTCCGCGCGGCGTTCGAGCTGTCGTACCGGCGGCTGACCGAGGCTGAGCAGATCGTCTTCCGGCGCCTCGGCCTGCATGTTCCCGGCGAGCTCGGGCTGCCGGTCGCGGTCGCGCTCGGCGGGGTCGGCCCGGCGGCCGGGCGAGACGCGATGGACCGGCTCGTCGAGTACAGCCTCGTCCGTGAGGCTGCGCGGCACCGGTACCGGCTGCACGACCTGCTGCGCCAGTTCGCCAGGGAATGCGCGAGCGAAACCGATCCGCGGTCCGACCGCAAGCGCGCCACCGCCCGCGCGCTGGACTCGTATCTGCACACCGCGCTGACCGCCCATGCCACGCTGGTGCCGTATCGCCTGGTCAAGGACGAGGTCGCCGAGGTGCCGGCACTGCCGAGGTCATTCGAATCCGAGCAGGCCGCGGTCAGCTGGTGCGACCTGGAACTGGACAATCTGCTGCGCTGCCGGAGCATGGCTGCGGAATTCGATCTGCAACCCTATTTCTGGCGGATTCCCCGCGCGATCGCGCACTATCTCGGGCTGCGCGCCCACCTCGCCGACGCGGGCAACCAGTACGGCCTCGGGCTGAGCGTGGCCAGCATCGGCAACGACCCGCAGGCCGTCGCCGACATGACCGCGCGCATCGGCGACATCAACAACGCGCACGGCAATCACGCCGCCGCCATCGACGGATTCCTTGGCGCGCGGGAACATTACCTCCGGCTCGGCGATCGGATCGCCGCCGCGGACATGCTCAACCGCGCGGGCGTCGGCCACCGGATGAACGGGCAGAATCCTCGCGCGCTCGACGAGCATCGGCGTGCGCTCGCCGAGCACACCGAGCTCGGCGACACCTACGGTCAAGCGGAGTCGCACTATCTGATCGCGATGGTGCACCGCGTCGTCGGCGAGTATCCGGTGGCGCTCGATCATCACCGCCAGGCCATCGAGGGTTACCGGAGCCTGGGGCACGCGCTGGGGGAGGCGCGCAGTCTCGCCAACATCGGCGTGATCCACCGGCTGCGTGACGACTACGACGCGGCGCTGGAGTGCTATCCGGTCGCGCTGGAGATCTACCGAGGCACCGGTGACCAGCGTGGAATCGCCAACACACTCAACAACATGGCTTCCGCGCTGGCGTTGGCCGGACGTCCCGAGGACGCGGTGCCGTTGCTGGAGGAGGCCGCCGCGATCTTCGCCGCGGTCCGCAATCCCGGCGGGGTGGCCGACGTGCTGCGGGTCTCCGCCAGGCTGAACACCGGCCTCGGCAAGCTCGTCGACGCCGAAGCGCAATTGCGCGAGTCCTTGGACATCTACCGTTCGACGCGGGCGCGGTTCGGCACGGCGGGAGCGTTGACACAGCTCGCGGGCGTGTTGCGCGAGTCGGGCAAGCCCGTCGAAGCGCTTGAACTCGCCCGTGAGTCGCTGGAGACCTATCGCGTGGACGTCGACAGCCGTGGAGGCGAAGTCTGCGCGCTGACGGAGGTCGCACTGTGCCTGCGAGCGACGGGCGAGTTCGCCGAAGCCCGCGTGCACGCGCGACGAGCGCACGCGATGAGCGCGGATTTGGGCGCACGCACGGCGAAACAGCTCGACGATCTGCTTGATAGCCTCGAAGCCGAGTGAAAGATGGAGGAACCTCGGTTGCTGCTGACTGACCGAGCCCGGGTCGCGATCACAGATCGGCGTGGCGGCGGGAGCACCGCCCCGTTCGACAGCCGCAATCTCGGCGGCGCGGTCGGCGACGACGCGCGCACCGTGCTGGCCAACCGGGCGAAGACCGCGGTGGAACTGGGCATCGACCCCGAGCGGGTGGTGTTCATGCGGCAGGTGCACAGCGCGGACGTCGGGTATGTGACCGAGCCGTACGGCTCGGACGCGCCGGAACTGGACGCGATCTACACCGATCGGCCGGGGCTGGCGCTGGGTGTGCTCGTCGCCGACTGCGCGCCGGTGCTGGTCGCGGGTGGCGGGCTGGTCGGCGCCGCGCATTCCGGCCGGGTCGGCACAGCGGCAGGTGTCGTTCCCGCGCTGGTGCGGGCCATGGCGGCGCGAGGCGCCGATCCCGCCGCGATGGTCGCGCTCGTGGGACCGTCGGCATGCGGTGGCTGCTACGAACTTTCCGCCGAGGTACGCGACGAATTCACCGCCGTGCTGCCGGAAGCGTGGTCGGCCACGCGCTCAGGCAAGCCGTCCGTCGACATCCGGGCAGGCATCACCGCGCAGTTCGCGGCCGAGGGCGTCCGCGACGTCCGGCACGACGACCGCTGCACGATCGAATCGGCAGAGCTCTACTCCTACCGCCGCGACCGGCGAACCGGCCGGTTCGCCGCCTACATCTGGCTGGACGCATGAACATCACCGCTGAAGTCCGCGCGCTCGCGGACGTGCTCTGGGAGTACCACCGGCTCGCGCCCGAACTGGAGAAGAGCGACGTCATCCTGGTGCTCGGCAGTCACGACGTCCGCGTCGCGGAGCACGCCGCGCGCGTGTGGCAGGACGGCTGGGCCCCGCTCATCGCGATCTCGGGCGGCCGTGGCAAGGTCACCGAGACCTGGGCGGACTCCGAGGCGGCGGTCTTCGCGGGTGTCGCCGAAGGCCTCGGCGTGCCTCGTTCCGCGATGATCCTCGAAGAGGAAGCCACCAACACCGGCGAGAACATCACCCGCACGCGTTCGCTGCTCGCCGCGCGGGGCATCGAGGTCCGGCGCGCGATTCTGGTGGCCAAGCCGTACATGGCCAGGCGCGCGGTCGCGACGGCGCGCAAGCAGTGGCCCGGCGTGGAGTGGCTGGTCAGCACGGCCGAGGTCACGCTCGCAGGCTACCTCGAAGGCGACGCGTCGGAATTGCGCACGATCGAGTTGATGGTCGGCGATCTCCAGCGCATCAAGGTCTACGCCGAGCGCGGTTTCCAGGCCCCGATGGAAATCCCGCCCGCCGTATGGACGGCTTACGACCGATTGGTGGCGCTGGGCTTCACCCGCTACGTCCTCTGAGGACTCGTGAGTGATACGGCCGGTTCTCACCCAATGCCGGGTAGTCAAGGCTTGGCCTGGACTGTCAAGCGACGCGAAACCCGAGTTTGGGCCATCCAGTTGCCCAAACTCGGGTTTCGCGAAGATCAACTTTCCGGATGGCGCGGCATGCGGGAACAGAGTCTTGACTCTTATCGTCGGTCTTTAACTGCCCGGCATTGGGTTCTCGCCGCCCGCCCGTCGCTCACCACCACCCGTCAGGAGCAGTGGCAGGTTCCCGGGCCGCGCATGCCTTGCCAGAGGAGGTCGGCGAGTGCGGCTGCTTGGCCGCGCCAGTCGCTGGCCGGGTCAAGGTAGAAGAGGCCGCCCAGGCCGCGCAGCACCGTCTCGGGGTCGAGGTCCGGGCGGACCGTGCCCGCGTCGGCATTGGCCTGCAGCAAAGAGGAGATCGCGCCGACCATGGCTTCGAAGGCTTTGGCTGGCAGCTCGCCGGGGGAGACCGCGGTCGTGCGCAACGCGTTCGCCAGGCCGCGTTTGGTCATCATGTAGTGCGCCAGGTGATCGGTCGTCCAGGTGCGGAACGCCTGTTCCGGCGTGTATTGCTCGAGCAGCGCCGGTACGACGTCGACCAGGTGGGCGACCTCGCGGCGGTAGACGGCCAGGATGAGCGCTTCGGGGGTGGGGAAGTGGCGGTAGACCGTGCCGACGCCGACTTCGGCCTGCTTCGCGATGGCGTTGAAGGAGAGCTCGTCCGATCTGACCAGTGAATCCGCGGCCGCGATGAGGATGCGCTCGTGGTTGCGGCGGGTGTCCGCGCGGCGGGGACTGACCGATCCCGTCGTCATCTGCCCTCCCGGTCGTATCGTGGCAGCTGATGAATCTACTGCACGTGGAGTTGCTCCAGGGGAGCGCTCATTGCGAAGCGGATTCTGTTCCGCTAATCTCGGACGCAAAGCGGATTACTATCCGGTTCGAGCGCGGCCGTGGATTCGACGTGGCCGTGATCCCGTGTACTCACTGCGCCCACCACGCCGAAAGAGACCTGTGGACATCTCACTTGAAGTGAACGGCACTACCGAACAGTTGAGTGTCGACCCCGGCGTCACCCTACTCGACGCCTTGCGCGAACGTCTTTCCGTCACCGGCCCGAAGAAGGGCTGCGACCGCGGCCAGTGCGGTGCGTGCACCGTGCAGGTCGGCGGCAAGCCGGTGCTGTCCTGCCTGACGCTGGCCGCGACGGTCAAGCAGCCGGTGACCACCGTCGAAGGACTGTCCACAGGGGACGACCTGCACCCCGTCCAGCAGGCGTTCGTCGAGCAGGACGCGCTGCAGTGCGGATTCTGCACCTCCGGGCAGATCATGTCGGCGGTCGCCGCGGTCCGCGACGGTGTCGAGGACGTCCGCGAATTCATGTCCGGCAACCTCTGCCGGTGCGCGGCCTACCCGAACATCGTCGCCGCGGTCGAGCAGGCAAGGCGGGCCGATGCGTCCGTTTGAGCTCACCGCACCCACGACCGTCGAAGACGCGCTCGCCACGCCCGGCACCTTCCTGGCCGGCGGCACCACGCTGGTCGACCTGATGAAACTCAATGTCCTCACCCCGCACCAGGTGCTGGACATCAACGAACTGCCGTTGCGCGGTATCGAAACCGGCGACGGCCTGCGCATCGGCGCGCTGGAGCGGATGAGCGACATCGCCGCCCACCCCGATGTGTACCCGATGATCTCCCGCGCCTTGCTGCTGAGCGCTTCCCAGCAGCTGCGGAACATGGCCAGCATCGGCGGCAATCTGTTGCAGCGCACCCGTTGCACGTATTTCCGTGATGTGGCGACGCCGTGCAACAAGCGGGAACCAGGCAGTGGCTGCCCGGCGATCGGCGGCGCCAACCGGATGCACGCCGTGCTCGGCACGAGCGACTCGTGCGTCGCGACGCACGCGAGTGATGTCGCGGTCGCGTTCCTCGCGCTCGACGCCCAGGTCCGGCTGGCTTCGGCGGACGGCACTCGCACGGTCGCGCTGGCCGATTTCTACCGGCTCCCCGGTGACACCCCCGACGTCGAGAACGATCTGCGGCCGGGCGAGCTGATCACCGAGGTGGTCGTGCCGAAGCTGGACTGGGCGTCGCGGTCCACCTACGTCAAGGTGCGCGACAGGCAGTCCTACGAGTTCGCGCTGTGCTCCGCCGCGATCGCGCTCGACATCCAGGACGGGCGCATCGCCGACGCGCGCGTGGCCGTCGGTGGTGTGGGAACCGTGCCGTGGCGCCTGCCCGCCGTCGAGGAGGCACTGCGCGGCGCGCCGCTCACGCAGAAGTCCTTTGAGGAAGCCGCATCGCTCGCGGCTGACGGCGCCAAGTCGTTGCCGGACAACGGGTTCAAGCTGTCGCTGCTCAAGCGCACCATCATCCGCGCACTGCTCGAACTGACCGAAGGGGACCGTTGATGGTCAACCGGGTGGATGCCCCGCTCAAAGTCACCGGGCGGGCCAAGTACGGGACGGACCGCGACTACCCTGGCATGCTGCACGGCTACGTCGTGGTGAGCACGGTCGCGAACGCCGAGATCGAGGCCATGGAGGTCACCGCGGCGAAGAGCGCGCCCGGCGTGGTCGCCGTGTACACGCCGTTCGACTCGCTCAAGCTGAACACGCCGAGCGGCATGCTCGGCGAGACCTGGGTTCCGTTGCAGACCAAGGAAGTCACCTACTACGGCCAGGCGATCGGGTTCGTGGTCGCGGAGACCTACGAGCAGGCCAGGGATGCCGCGATGCTGGTCGAGGTCTCGTACCTCACCCGGCCCGCGCTGACCTCGCTGGCCGACGGTCTCGCCACGGCACAGGAACCGCCACCCGGCCGCGGTGGCGAAGGCTCGGAACTGAGCATTCTCGCGCCAGGTGTCGAGTCTATTGAGGACGCTTTGGCCGCGAGTGCGGTGGTCGTCGACGAGACGTACACGACCGCGACCCAGAACCACGCCGCGATGGAGCCGCATTCGGCCGTCGCGCTGTGGGACGCCGACGGCCTGACCGTCTACAGTGGAAACCAGGGCTCCGACATCCAGGCGTCGCAGCTGGCGCAGGCGCTGGACCTCGATCCTGAGACGGTGCGCGCGGTGAACCCTTTCGTGGGCGGCGCTTTCGGCGGCAAGGGCCACACCTCGACGCCCGCGTTCCTCGCCGCGGCGGCGGCCAAAGCGCTCGGCAGGCCGGTGAAGGCCGCGCTCAGCCGCGAGCAGGTCTTCACGGCGACCGCGGGCAGGGCCGCGACCGTGCAGAAGGTCGCGCTCGGCGCGGACCGCGACGGCAAGCTGATCGCGGTGCGCCACGATTCGTGGTGCAGCACGGCGGCGGACGGGTCGTTCGTCGAACCGACCTCGCACGGCACCTCGCGCGAGTGGTACGCCACGCAGAACCTGGCCATCAGCCAGAAAATGGTCCCGCTCAACATCCCGCCGACCACGTTCATGCGCGCGCCGGGCGAGGCGCCGGGGTCGTTCGCGCTGGAGAGCGCGGTCGACGAGCTCGCGGTCGCGCTGAACATGGATCCGATCGAGCTGCGCATGCGGAACAACTCGTTCGCGCCGCCCGGCAAGGACCTGCAGTGGTCGAGCAAGCATCTCGACGAGTGCTTCCAGATCGGCGCCTCCCGGTTCGGCTGGGCGGAGCGCACGCCGAACGGGCGCACCGACGGCGACTGGCTGGTCGGGCTCGGCACGGCCACCGCGATGTTCCCGGCGCTGCGGTTCCCGGCCACCATCGAGATCGTGCTGAACGCGGACGACACGGCGACCGTGTCGACCAGCGGCGCGGACCCCGGCACCGGTCTGCTGACCGTGCTTTCGCTGGTGGGCGGCGAATCGCTGGACATCGCGCCGGAGCGGATCACACCGAGGCTGGGTGACTCGAGGTACCCGGCAGGCGGGATGTCCGGTGGCTCGACCGCGACGGCGAGCGCGGGCACGGCCATCATGGTCGCCGCGAACAACGTGCTCGACGACCTGCTGAAGCTGGCGTCGTCGGCGGGCGCGCCGTTCGAGGGCCTCGAAACCACGTACGCGGACGGTCGCGTGCAGGCGGACGGCCGGTCGATGACCTTCGGCGAGCTGCTGCGCGCGACGGGCCGCACCACGCTGACGGCGACCGGCTCCTCCGCGCCGGGCGAGGAGCTGACCAAGCATTCGTTCAGCTCGTTCGGGGCTCAGTTCTGCGAGGTCCGGGTGCACAAGTGGACCCGCGAGGCGCGGGTGTCCCGGATGCTCGGGGTGTTCGACGCCGGCCGGATCATCAACGCGCAGTCGGCACGCAGCCAGATCATCGGCGGCATGATCTGGGGTGTCTCGGCCGCGCTGCACGAAGGTCTCGAGATCGAGCGGAACGGGCGGCTGGCCAACGGCGACTTGGCGGGCTACCTGCTGCCGGTGAACGCGGACATCGGCGAGGCGGACGTCCACTTCATCGAGTACCCGGACACCTTCCACAACGCGGTCGGCGCGCGCGGGGTGGGGGAGATCGGCATCGTCGGCATGGCGGCGGCCGTCGCCAACGCCGTCTACAACGCCACCGGCGTCCGGGTCCGCGACATCCCCATCACGATCGAAGACCTGCTGCACTTCGACCGGCAGTTCAAGCCGATCAGCAGGCTCGTCTCGTACGACTCCGGCGCACGCGGGCTCAACC
>NZ_JBHWEB010000056.1:33729-49957 GCF_042734395.1 Amycolatopsis sp. NPDC059657
CCCACCTTCTTCGTCGACGTGCTGGTGGATTGTGGTCTTGTGTGTTTGGGCGGGTATAACCGCGCAATACCACTCACGACACTTGACACGGCGCCCTTCGGTAAGAATATTGAACCGGTAATGGAACTGAACCGGTTGGAGGGTGCATGCTGTCGAGTGCGCGGAAGGTCGCCGTCCTCGCGCGGACGCTGGCCGACGAGACCGAGCAGGGCAGGCAGCTGGCACCCGCGCTGGTCGAGGAGCTGAAGGCGCACGACCTGCTGCGTCTCGGCTTGACGGCCGATCTCGGCGGCGCCGAGCCGACCACCGCCGAAGTGCTGGAAATGGCCGAAACCATTTCCAGGTCAACCCGGCGACGTTCGAGCTGACCGGGCGGCTGCTGCTCGGCCTGCCCGCCGAAACGGGCCAGCTGTGAGCGAGCAGGACTTCCGGCATCGGCTCACCGCCGACTCCGTCGGCCGCGCGCTCGAACTCGTCGGCGAGCGGTGGACGCTGCTCATCCTGCGCGAGACGTTCTTCGGCGTGCGGCGCTACGGCCAGCTCGCGCGCAACCTCGGCATCCCGAGGCCGACCCTCTCCGCCCGGCTCAAGCGGCTGGTCGAGGCCGGATTACTGGAGAAGGTCGCCTACGAGGAGGACAAGCACGAGTACCGGCTCACCGACTCGGGCAAGGGCCTGTTCCCCGCGGTGATCGCGTTGATGACCTGGGGCGACACGTACCTGCCGTCACCCGAGGGGCCGCCGATCCTGCTGCGGCACAACGACTGTGGCGAGCACGCGGACCCGTTCCTGGCCTGCGGTCATTGCGGCGGAGAGATCACCACGAACGCCGTGACGCCCGAGCCGGGACCGGGTTTCGTCAGCCGGTGAAGGTGAGTGCGATCGCGGAGTCCGGCTCGTTCACGCGGAACGTGAAGCTCTCTTCAAGATAGAGCGTGACCGTCTCGGCGTCATGGTGGCTGTACCCGACCGAAAGGTCTTGGCCGAGTTCGAGCACGAAGTCACCGCCGCCGAGGCTCATCACGACCGCGCCGTCGAGGCCGGGTGTCCGCACGACCTTGCCGTTGCCGAGTACGCGGCGCACGTGGTCGAAGACGAGCCGGCCGCCGTGTTCGGTGCTTTCGACGATCTTCGTGTAGCCGGCCGGGCCGATGGCCAAGGCGTACGGGCCGCTGATTCCCGCCTGGCGCACCGTGTCGACCGCCTTGGCGACCACGCCGGGGTAATCGGCGGCGTCCGCGCCGAGTGCGGTGCTCTCATACGGGCTGGCTTCGGCGATCCCGGTCATGCCCGCGTCGGCCCAGCCGTGGAACACCGCCCGGTTTTCGATCAGCGCGATCTGACGGGCGGCGCGGTCGAGGTCGTCGAACTCGAGATTGCTGGCTCCGCGTTCGGCGTTTTCCAGCTCGGCGCGGGACACCGTGAACGGGACGCGGACCTCGGCCAGCGGCAGCACCTGGCGCTGACGGGACGTCACGCCCTTTTCCGGTGACTCCAGCGGCGACGACGCGAGCGCGTGCACCCGGCCGAGATCGGTGGCCGAATGGTCCCAGCCATGCGGGCCCGCCACATCCACGACCTTACGAGCGGCCAGATGGGTCTGCAGCCGTTCGCGGGCCTCGTCGTCGATCTCCTTCCAGCCGGTGGCGGTGATCGGTGCGACGTCACGTAGCAGGTGGTTCATCTCAGTCCCGTCCTTTCAGGCCGCCGATGCCGAGCGAACCGTCAGCCGGTGCGGCGTTGCTGATCTCTTCTTCGATTTCTTGGACGTACTTGTCCGGGTCGAGGTCCTTGACCTCCAGGTCGCGGCCGCCTTCGTGCCGTTTCTTGAACTCCAGGAACTTCCGCCCCAGCTCATCGCGCAGCCCGGCGCCCGCGTGCCGCCGGAAGTCGGCGAGCCCGTCGTCCTCTTCCTCGGCCATGTGCTCACTGTTGGCCTCGCGTGCCTTGCGCACCGCTTCGAGCCATCCCTGGCTGCCGGGCGGGTGTTGCGCGGCTTCCTGGACGGCGTCCCTGATGTCGTTGTGGTCGCCGATCGCGTCCAGCGTCTCGTCCTCGGCGTCGTCGCCGCGGCGGAGCAGGTGGGGATAGAAGATCTCCTCCTCGGCGGCGGCGTGCACGTCGAGCAGGTCGGCCAGCGGCTGCCACACCTTCGCGAGTTCGTCGGGCTCGGTCAGGTCGTCGAGCCTGGCGAACTGACGGCGGAACCAGTCGTGGTCGTCCAAGATCAGGCTGGTGATGTCGGGCATGCAGATCGTTTACCCCGACGCGGCCGTCCGGAAACGCCGCAGCCCGTCCGGGTGACCCAGGGAACTCGTCGCGGGCCCGCGACGACTATCACCCCGTCCGAGATACCTGTGTTCGAGGAGCGACCACCATGGCTTTGCGGCATATCGCGACGTTCTGCGGCGAATGCGACTGCGGCTGTCCCGAGCTCTACCTCGCCGAGGAAGCGCCGCCGGAGCGCCGTGTCGTCATCACCGACGACTTCGGCCAGAAGATCGAAATGAGCCTCGACCAGCTGAAAGTGCTGGTCGGCGACATCAAGGCCGGTGTGCTCGAAAGCGTGCTCGCCTCGGCATGAGCCCAGGGGTCGTGAGTGGTATTGCCGGTTCTAACCGGCGGTACCACTCACGACCCGTTTAGAGCGGGGGCCGAACGGGCATCGCCTGGGAATGGACGAAACCGAGCGTAAGACCGAACCGGACACCCGCGAAAAGACCAGCCAGGCAGAGAAAGAGGAGATCCGCGGCGAGCAGGGCACCGCGCACGGCGACAAGCACGACGACACCGATCCCCAGTCCGGCTGACGGGCGGACGCCGTGGACGAGCGGAAAATACTGGAGACGCTGACCAGAGTGGTCACCGCGGTGAACGCGACCGGTGTCCGGTTCGCGGTGGCGGGCGGCTGCGCCGTCTACGCGCGTGGCGGGCCCGCGTCGGATCATGATGTCGACTTGTTCCTCAAGAAGGAGGACCTGTCCGTGGTTTCGGACGCGCTGGTCGCGGCCGGGATGCGGGCGGTCGAGCCGCCGGAGGACTGGCTGTCCAAAGTGTACGACGGCGATCGGCTGGTCGACCTGATCTTCCAGCCCAACTATCGGCCGGTGACCGACGAGATGCTCGACCGCGCCTCGCTGATGCGGATCGGGCCGACCGCCGCGCCGGTGCTCGCGGGCACCGATCTGCTGGTCGACAAGGTGCTCGTGCTCGGGCCGCATCGCTGTGACTTCACACCGCTGCTGCGGATCGCCAGGGACCTGCGTGAGCAGGTGGACTGGCGCCGCGTCGCCGAGGAAACCGCCGAATCCCCTTATGCCGCTTCGTTCCTGAGCCTGCTCGAAGCACTCGCGGTCATCGAACCGAGGGAGAAACCCATGCCGGAGACACCGCAGTACCTGGTGGCGCAGCTGACCAAGGCGATCGCCGAGGACCCGAGAACGGCCGAACTGGGCGTGCACGTCGCCGTGCGTGGCGAGCACGTGCACCTCAGCGGCGAGGTCGCCTGCGAGAACCGGCGTGCCGAGCTCGACGCGGTCGTGCGCGAGTACGTGACCACCCAGCTGGTGCACAACGACGTCCGGGTCGCCGATGTCCGCGAGCCGTCGCATCACGAGGATCTCCGATGATCCGGATCGCGGCGGTCGGCGACGTCCATCTCGGCGAGGACGCGCGCGGCATGTACCGGCCCGCGCTCGACAACCTGGCCGAGCACGCCGACGTGCTGCTGCTCGCCGGTGACCTCACACGGCACGGCAGTCTCGACGAATGCCGGGTGGTCGCGGACGAGTTCGCGGGCCTGCCGGTGCCGGTCGTCGCCGTACTGGGCAACCACGACTATCACAGCGACGCCGAGGCCCCGATCACCGAACTGCTGGAGGATGTGGGGATCACCGTGCTCGAAGGCACGGCGACGACGCTGGAGATCAACGGCAGCACGCTGGGCGTGGCCGGGGTGAAGGGTTTCGGCGGGGGCTTCGCGGGCAAGTGCGGGAGCCGGTTCGGTGAGCGCGAGATGAAGGCTTTCGTCGATCACACCATTGAAGCCGCGGGCAGGTTCCGTGAAGCCTTACTAAGCCTCGACACGGACTTCACCGTGGCGCTCACGCACTACGCGCCCGTCAACGGCACGCTCCACGGCGAGCCGCCGGAGATCTACCCGTTCCTCGGCTCGTACCTGCTCTGCGAGCCGATCGACGAAAAGGGTGCCGACCTGGCGATTCACGGGCACGCGCACTACGGCTGCGAGCAGGGCGTGACCCCGGGCGGGATCCGGGTGCGTAACGTCGCCCAGCCGGTGATCAGGGCGGCCTACGCGACCTACGTCCTCGCCCCCGAGGTGGTCACCGCGTAATGTACTGATAAGTACAGAGCGGGAGGCCTTGTGCTCACCAAGAAAGGCGCCGCGACCCGGCAGCGCATCATCGACGCGGCAGGCGCCGAGATCCGCGAGCACGGCGTGGCCGCGGCGACCCTCGACGACATCTGCCGTCGCAGCGGCACCGGCAAAAGCCAGCTGTTCCACTACTTTCCCGAGGGCAAGGAGCAGCTGCTGCTCGCTGTCGCGCAGTGGGAAGCCGACCGGGTGCTCGACGACCAGCAGCCCTTTCTCGGGCAGCTCACCTCCTGGGAGGCCTGGGATCAGTGGCGTGACGCCGTGATCGACCGGTATCGGCGACAGGGCGTGCACTGCCCGCTGGGTGTGCTGATCACCGAGATCGGCAGGCACACACCCGCCGCGCAGGCCGTCACCCGGCAACTGCTCGAGCAATGGCAGCGGCAGCTGGAAACCGGCATCGCCCGGATGCGGGCGGACGGCCGGATCCGGGACGTGGATCCGGTCCGCGCGGCGAGCGCGTTGCTCGCGGCGATCCAGGGCGGCGTGACGATCCTGATGTCGACCGGGTCGTCCGCGCACCTCGAAGCCGCGCTGGATCTCTACCTGGACTACTTGCGCGACACCCAGTTGCGCACCGCCGGGTGATAGCCCTCCGGCTTGTCGCCGACCTTCGTGCCCGTGTTGACCAGCCAGGACTGGTACTCCGGCGTGAACATCACGTATGGCTTGCCGGGCGGGACGGCGCTGGCTTCGTCAAGCTCGGTTCGCAGTTCGGCGGGTAGTTCGAAGTCGAGTGCGGCCAGCGACGAATCGAGCTGCCCGGCACTGCTCGCGCCCACGATGGCCGACGCGATCCCCGGCTGCGTGGCGACCCAGTTGAGCGCCACCTGGGCCATGCTCACGTCCAGCTTGCCCGCCACTGACTCCAGCGTCGTCAGCAAAGCCCACTGCTTGTCCGTCCACTCGAGACCGACGCCGCCGGGGCCGTTGAGCCGCCCCTCACCGGCGAGTCCTTCGTCGGAGGCGCGGTATTTGCCGGTGAGGAAACCGCCCGCGAGCGGGCTCCACGCGGTGATGCCGAGGCCGAGCGCCTGCCCGGCGGGGACGTGCTCGGTCTCGATGGTCCGCTCGGCGAGCGAGTAGGGGAGTTGCAGGCTGACCATCGGCTCCAGTCCGCGTGTGTCGGCCAGCGTCTGCGCGCGGGCCGCGTACCAGGCGGGCACGTCCGAGAGCCCGGCGTGGCGGATCTTGCCGGCGCTGACCAGGTCGTCGAAGGTGCGCAGTACCTCGTCGACCGGGGTGATCCGGTCCCAGGTGTGCAGCAGGTAGAGGTCGAGATAGTCGGTGCCGAGCCGGCGCAGCGACGCCTCGACGGCGCGGATGATGTGCTTGCGGCCGTTGCCGCCCGCGTTGGGATCGCCGGGGTCGACGCTGTTGGTGAACTTGCTGGTGAGCACCAGCCGGTCGCGTGATCCGGTCTCGGCGATGAGCTCGCCGAGTATCGTCTCGCTCTCCCCGGCGGTGTAGAAGTCGGCGGTGTCGACGAAATTGCCGCCCGCTTCCAGGTACCGCCGGAAGATTGGTCGGGCCTCGTCGAGGGTTTTCCCGTACGAGGCATGGAAACCGCTGGTGCCGAAGTTCATCGTGCCCAGTGCCAGACGGCTGACGCGGAGGCCGGAACGGCCGAGCAGGTAGTACTGATCGAGTGCCATGAGTCCAGCGTGGCGAGACAAAAATGGACCCGCAAGTACAGAACAGTCGGCCACGGTCGGGGTGACCGTGGCCGACCGGGAAATCAGCGGCAGCGATAGCTCGACCCGACAGCCGGGTCGCCCTGGCCGTTGTAGCGGGAGAACTTCGGGTAGGGGCAGAGGTTCCGGGTCGTCGTGGCGGTGGCCGCCGCGAGGGTGGCCGGCGCCTTGCCGTGCTCGACCCAGTCGGCCAGCGCGCCCAGCGGGTTCACCGGCTGCGGCCCCGCGCCGCCCGCGCAGTGCTCGACGCCGGGTGCGAGGAACAGACGGTAGAAGTCGTTGACCTGGCCCATCCGCCGTTCGACCTGGTCACGGTAGGCGAGGGTGCCGCCGGGTGGGATGAGCTGGTCCGAGGTGCCGACGAAGGACAGCAGCTTGCCGCCGGACCAGCGGAACGCCGACAGATCCGGGTCCGAGGTGCCGATGACGTCGTCGAACTCACGCACCGACTGGCGGAAGAGGTCGCGGAACTGGGCGTACGTGAGCGTGGCGGTGTCGAAACCGGGCTGCTTCTTCAGGAAGCTCCGCACCCAGCCGACGGCCACCGCGAAGCCGGGCGCGGAGAGGGTGCCGTTCTCGTCGGCCTTCGTGCCCGCGAGCCAGCTGGGGTCGGCGCCCTTGGGGAGGCCGTCCCAGAGCTTGCGGCCGTTCTCGTCGGTCGGGCCGTTCCAGATCTTGCGCATGACGTCCGCGTCGGCGGCCGACACGGTGATTTCCTTGCCGTCACAGAGAATCCTGGTGCCGATGAGCGAGCGCGGGTCGTAACTGCACTCGTCAGGCCGGTCGACGATGCTGTTGACGACGCCGTCACGCGCGTCGCACGCCTTGATGGCGGCCTGCTTGAACGCGTCGAGCACGCAATTGGCGAGGAAGTGGTGATCGTTGTTCATGACCGTCTGCGGCCACAGGGTCGCGACGGCGAACTGCGACCAGTTCACGGCCGGCGCGTTGGCGAGGATGCCGTCGAAGTCGTGCGGGTAGTTCTGGGCCTCGGAATAGCCTTGCCGGCCGCCGGTCGAGCAACCGTTCCAGTAGGAGTACGAAACCGCGCGGTGGAAGTACTGGCGCACGACGTCCTTGCCGATCACGGCCGACTCGTGCACCGAGCGGGTGGCGAAATTGGTCACCAGCGGTTTGTTCAGCGTCCTGTCGGGGCTCAACGCCCAGCTGGTGTCGAGAAAGGTCAACGGCACGCCCGCGTCGGTCGTGACGCCCGTGTAGCCGTCCTTGACCGCTTGGACCAGCGGCGCGCCGAAGTCGCCCGCCGTGTAGGCGCTGCCGCCCGCCGCCTGCAGGCGGCCTGACCAGCCGGTTTCGGGGAGCGTGACCGCGACCTTGACGTGGTCGTTCGCGCCCGGGTGGGTCAGCGTCACGGTGACTTCGCAATACGCCGGGACGTTGGTGATCTCCTGTGCGGGGCCGAGCGGGGTGGCAGGGAAGGTGACCGTCCCGCCTTCGTGGCGCTGGGCGGCTACCGACTCGATTTTCGCGCCTGGCGGGGAGTTGACGGTCATCGCGGCGCAGGTGGGCGCGGTCGTGACGGCGGTCGCCACCGGGGTCAGCTGGGTCATGGCGAGTGGGATCAGCGCGGCGATCCCCAGGAATCTTTTGACGCGTTTCATGGGTAATAACCTGTCAGAGCGGTTACGAGTTGCGCAAGTTATTCGTCACCTGTCAGAATGGTGACATGCACCACGCTTTTCCCTGCGGCAACGTCGCGCTGGACTTCGTCGGCACGCTCAAGGCCCGCCGCAACGCTGAGCCCCGCGAGACGCTGAATCTGCCGCACGACCTCGACACCTGGCTCGTCGAAGCCGGGGTCGCCGCCGCCGAGCCGGGCAGTGACCAGGCCGATCTCACCGCGGCCGTGGCGCTGCGCGAGTCGATTTACGACCTTGTGCGCGCGCGGATCGTGGGGGAGGCCCACGACCCCGATTCGGTCACCGTGCTCAACCGGATGGCGGCCCGCCCGCCGGTGGTTCCCCAGCTCACGCCGGACGGGCTCGTGCTGGAGGCGACGCCGGCGCAGGCATTGTCGTCCGTCGCCCGCGTCGCCGTCGAAATCCTCGGCGGCCCGGACGCTGACCTGCTCAAGGAATGCGGCCGCCCGGAGTGCACGCAGGTCTACGTCGACACCTCCCGAGGCCTTCGCCGCGAGTGGTGCGCGATGGCCACCTGTGGCAACAAGATGAAGGCACTGGCACACCGGGCACGCCAGCGCGGCAATCCGCCGCTGAGCCCGTCGCGGCTCAGCCGAACGTGAACGCGTAGGCCTGCACGCCCGCGCTGACCGTCATCGTCAGCACGCCATGCCCGGAATGACCGGTGAGCAGCGTGTACAGCTTGGGAGCGCCGGAAACGGCGATCGTGGTCCCGTTGTCCAGTGTCACGGTGCCAGACCCGCCGAGTACCCAGTGGACGGACATGGCGTGGAAGTCCAGCCGCAGCCGGGCATCTGGTCCCGCGGTGAGGTATTCCTTCTCGGACGTCCAGGTGCCCGCCAGCGAGAAGGTGTCGGGGGAGACCTCGGCGGGGAAGCTGTAGCCGCGGGTCTGCCCGGCGGTGCCCCCGGCGTGTTCGGTGCCGAGATAGGTCTCCGGTGTCAGCGAAGTCGTCGGAGTCGTGTCGGGCACGTCCGTGGGCTTGGGGAGTGAGTGGGCGCCCGCGTCGCCGAGCGCTTGGCGGAGCTGCTGTTCGAACTCGGCGTAGTGACCCTCGCCGAAGATCGAACGCCTGATCTGCCCGGTGCCGTCGACCAGGTAGGCGGCGGGCCAGTAGTTGTTGCTGTAGGCGTTCCAGGTGGCGTAGTCGTTGTCGATGGCGACGGGATAGGTGACGCCGAGCGCCTTGGCCTGGTCGGCCACGTTCCCGGGATCGTGCTCGAACGCGAACTCGGGCGTGTGCACGCCGACCACGACGAGCCCGCTGCCGCGGTAGGTGTCGTACCACTGCTTCAGGTGCGGGAGCGCGCGCTGGCAGTTGATGCAGCTGTAGGTCCAAAAGCTGACCACGACCACCTTGCCGCGCAGTTCCGGCAGCGACAACGGCTTGTCGGTGTTGAGCCACTGGGTGACACCGGTGAAGTCCGGCGCGTGCGTGAGCTGGTCGAGCTGTTTCTCGCCGAGCGCCTGCTGGGTCGTGGCCGTGTAGTCGGGCACGATGCGCTGCAAGGGTGCGGCGAGGTCGAACGCGGTGACGGCGGCGACCACGACCAAAGCGGCACCGGTGATGACACGCACCCGTCGCGCGTGCTTGCGCAGGAAGCTCGCGCGCCGCGCCAGCGCGCCGCCCGACGCCGCGAGCACGAGCAACGGAATGCCGGTGCCGACGCCGAAAGCGGCGGTCAGCAGCAGGGCGTCGAACCCGATCTGATGCGTCGACCCGACCACGGCGATGGTCGCGAGCACCGGCCCGGCGCACGGCACGTACACCAGGCCGAGCGCGAGCCCGGCGGCGAAGCCGTTGCCGCCGGGTTCGGCCGCGCGGCCGCGCAGTCGCGCGAACGGCCGTTCCAGCAGCTGGCCGGCCCGCGGGACGATCAGCCCGATCCCGAGCAGCACGAGCGCGGCGATCCCCGCGTCCCGCAGCAGTTCGCCGGGTAGGTGCAGCGCCTCGAGCACGAGTGAGCCGAACAACGTGGTCAGGCTGAAGCTCGTCACCAGGCCGCCGACCACACCCCACGGCCGGCGCGCGCCCGCGGTCAGCACGACCGGCAGAACCGGCAGCACGCAGGGGGAGAGGCTGGTGACGATCCCGGCGAGCACGCCGACGAGAAGCAAGGTGGACATGCCCAAGATAGTAACCATCTTGAGTGGTTACGAATGCTTACGTAAGAATTACGTCACAACTCGCAGCACCTGTGACAGCACGATCAGCGCGCAGATGACCAGGTTCTTGATCTTGTGCTCGACGAGCACGGCCACGAACTCGCGGATGGTCGCGCTCGGCCAGAAGTACCAGGCGGTCGGCGACCCGATCACCTGTCCGTTCACCTTGGCCCGCCGCGCGATGAGCGCGGCGCGCAGCACGTGGAAGTTGTTGGTCACCACGGCACAGCGGTAGTCCTTCTTGTGTTCCCGCATGATCTCCGCGCTGAACGTGAGATTCTCGAACGTCGTCCGCGACCGGTCCTCCAGCAGAATCCGCTCCCGCGGCAGTCCGGCTGTCACCAGGTAGTCGGCCATGGCGCGCGCCTCAGGCAACTCCTCATCGGGCCCTTGCCCGCCCGAGGTGACGATCAGCGGCTCCCGGTTCCGGCGGTGCTCCTTGGCGAGCACGCTGAGCCCGCGATTCAACCGGCTCGTCAGCAGCGGCGGCACCGTCCGCCCGCCGAGCAGCCCCGACCCCAGGATGACGACGAAGTCCACGCCCTTCTCGCTGTGGATGCGCCCGTAGACGATCGAGTACAGGAGGAAGCAGACGAAGATGAACGACACGTAGGCGAGAATCCCGTTGACGCTTCCGCGCAGCGCGTCGAGCGGCACCCAGCCGATCTGCGAGACCGTCGCGTTGAACACGATCAGCGCGACGATCCCGACGCCCGCCAGCAGCGACAGCACATTCGCGGGCCTGCGCCCCTCGCGGCGGAGCATGGTGATCCCGTTGCAGATCAGGAAGACCGCGAGCGCGAGCACGGCCACGACGAAGAGCACCACGGCGGCGAGTACGAGCCAGGCGGCCGCGTCGGGGGAGACCGCGGCGAGGAGCGCGAGCAGCGTGATCCCGATGAAGAACAACGCGAAGAAGAGGTAGAAGCCGTTGCGGAGCCTGCGGCGGTCATGGAGGAAGCTCACCAGGAAGGCCACCGTGCACAGCGCCGCGATGATGAACGGGAAAACGGCGCCCTTCACGGGACCTCCAGTCTCTGGTTCGGTCACGATCACGCTAGACCGCGGCGCCCCGCCTCACTTTCGGGTGACCGGTCGTGAGTGGTATGACCGGTTAGAACCGGCCGTACCACTCACGACCCTGCCTACTCGGTGTCCGCGTGAATGGCGGTCAGGATCGGCGTCTGGGCCGCTTTGCGGGCGGGCCACAGCGAGGCCAGGATTCCGATCGCCACGGTGACCAGCACGAAGATACCCAGGCGTTCCCACGGCAGCACCAGCGTCAGCTTGTCCTGGCTCAGTACCGCCACCGCGCCGAGCGCGCAGCCCGCCACCAGCCCGACGAGCGCGCCCAGCATGGCGATGATCACCGACTCCAGGCGGAGTACCGAGCCGACCTGTTTGCGGCCGAGGCCGACCGCGCGCAGCAGGCCGATTTCGCGCACTCGCTCCAAAGTGGACATCGTCATGGTGTTCACCACGCCGAGCGCTCCGATGAGCACCGAGACGCTCAGCAAGGCGTAGAGGATGTTCAGGAAGACCGCCGCCTTCGAGCCAGCCGCTTCGGCGACCTCGGCTTTCGTCTGGACCACCAGGGTCGGGTTGGCGAGCGCGTGCTGGATCGCCTTGCTGACCGACGGCGGGTCCTGGCCCGCTTTCACCAGGATCTTCTGGGGCGACGCGTCCTTCGGCGCGGCGATCAGGGCCTGCTCACCCGACTCCGGGACCTCGTAGATGGCCACGATCGGCAGTGACGCCGGCGAGTCGCCGGAGGACGCTTTGAACGTGCCCGAGACCTCCGAGCCGATGGTCCAGCCGTGCTTGGCCGCCACCTGCTCCGAGACCGCGAGCCCGCTGGCCAGCTGGTCGAGTGAGCCCTGCTTGACCGTGAGCGGGAGGAAGTCCTTGACATTCTTGGGATCCACGCCGGTCGGGTTCAGGTAGCCGTCGGTGTCCAGCTGGATGGCGACCGGCGCCAGCGGGGTGACCGCCTGCACGCCGGGCACCTTGGCGATGGCCGCGACGGTGCTCGCGCTGAGGTCCGCCCAGTCGATCGTGGTGACCTCGATGTCGGCCTTGTCGACGGTCGCCGACTTCTTCGCGTCCGCCGCGGCGACCGAGGCGATGGGCACGGTGACCGCGGCGCACACGGACAGGCCGATCATCAGCGTCGCCGCGGTGGCGGCCGTCCGGCGCGGGTTGCGGCGGGTGTTCTCGACGGCCAGTGTGCCGCGCATCCCGCTCAGCCGGGTCAGCGGGCCGCGCAGGATCTTGGTCAGGCCCAGGCTGAACCACGGCGTCAGGATGATCAGGCCGAGCATGGTCACCGGCGCGCCCAGGTAGATCAGGTCCTCGGTCTGGATACCGGCCGCGGTGACGGCGGCGCCCAGCAGCGTGACGACGAGGCCGATGATGTTCCTGCGGCGCAACGACTTCGCGGTCGGCGCGATACCGGTGCGCAGTGCCGCGATCGGCGGAATGGCGGCCGCGCGCCGCGCGGGGAGGTAGGCGGCGATCGTGGTCACGCCGATGCCGACCCCGACGGCGGCGCACACCGCGCCGACGCTGAACACCTGCAGCGGCACGCTCGGTCCGTTGACCACCGCGAACCCGCGGTTGAGCAGGAAGGCCGCGCCGATGCCGAGCAGGTACCCGAGCACGGTGGCGATCAGGCCGAGCACGGTCGCTTCGGCGAGAACCGTGCGCAGCACGTACTTCCGTGACGCGCCGACCGCGCGCAGGAGCGCGTTCTCGCGGGCGCGGGCCGCGGCGAGCATGGTGAACGTGTTCGCGACCAGGAAGACCGCGACGAACAGGGCCACGGCCGCGAAGATCAGCAGGATCTCGGTGATCTTGTTGTCGCTGTGCGAGGTGTTGAGCTGGGCGCCCGTCTTGACGTCGAACGTCTTCGGCAGCATGGCGGTGACGCCGGTCGCGAGCGTGTTCTGGCTGACGCCGGGCGCGGCCACCAGGTCGATCGCCGAGTAGCTGCCTGGCACGTGCGCGAACTGCTCGACGGCGGTCTTCAGGTCGAACGCGACGAGTGTGCCGCCCGCGGCCAGCCGCGCGTCGTCGCCGGCGAACACGCCCACGAGCTTCACCTGGCGCACCACGCCTTTGACGATCACGCTCACCGTGTCGCCGACCTGAAAACCGGCCTTCTTCGCGGCGAGTTCGTCGATGGCGACCTCGCCGGGGCCGCTCGGCGCCTTCCCGGCGCGCAGCGGGAAACGGGCGGGGTCGTAGCTGACGCCGACCGCGCGGTCGGGCAGCCCGACCAGTGCGCCGTCCTTGCCGACAAGGAAAGCGCGGCCGTCGGCGATCGGCCGGACCTGGGCGACCCCTTGCACGCCTTGGAGTTGCTGGAGTACGTCGTCGCCCATCGGCGTGCTGTAGCGGTCCGGGGTCACCTCCACCGCGACGTCGGCCTGCGCGCGGGCCTGTGCGCGTTCGATCGAGGTCTTGACCGCGTCACCGTAGAGCAATGAGCCCACCACGAACGCGACCCCGAGCACCACACCGAGCGTGGGCAGCAGATACCTGGCCTTGTGCGCCAGTATCGAGCGGAACGCCAGCCGGAACATCAGCCCACCGCCTGCGTGTCGAACTGGCGCATGCGGTCCAGCACCCGGCCGGGCGTCGGCTGGGTCATCTCGTCGACCAGGCGGCCGTCGGCGAGGAACAGGACGCGGTCGGCGTAGCCCGCGGCGATCGGGTCATGCGTGACCATCAGCACCGTCTGCCGCCACTGCCGCGCGCAGCGCTGCAGCAGCGAGAGGATCTGCGCGCCGGACCGGGAATCCAGGTTTCCGGTCGGCTCGTCGGCGACCACGATCTCCGGGCGCGTGATCAGTGCCCGCGCGCACGCGACACGCTGCTGCTGGCCGCCCGAAAGCTGGGCGGGCCGGTGGTCGAGCCGGTCCTTGAGACCCATCGCTTCGATGACCTGGTCGGTCCACGCCCGGTCGGGTTTCTTGCCGGACAACGACAACGGCAGCGTGATGTTCTCCCAGGCGCTCAACGTGGGCAGCAGGTTGAACGACTGGAAGACGAACCCGATCTTCTCGCGGCGGACCTGGGTCAGCTGCTCGTCGTTCAGCGAGCCGAGGTCGACGCCCGCGATACGGGCCTTGCCCGAAGTGGGTGTGTCCAGCCCGGCGAGGCAGTGCATGAAGGTCGACTTGCCGGAGCCGGACGGGCCCATGATCGCGGCGAATTCGCCGCGGCGGAAGCGGACCGACACCTCGGACAGCGCGACCACGGCGGCACCGTCGGTGCCATAGACCTTGCCGAGTTGCTCCACTTCGGCGACAGCTTGTTCGTTCATGGCGCCCATGCTTCGCGATCCGCCGAGGATCCGGCTCAACCAAACTGACGAGTGAACCCGATCGTGCTCCGCCGAACGAATGAGGACTGTCCTCAGAGAACTGTCCTAACGTGGCAGTCATGCTGGCGACATTCGGAAGGCTCACCTGGGTACAGCGCGGCGCGCTGGCTTTGGGGCTGCTCACAGCGGCCACGCTCGCGGTACTCGAAGGCGTCAGCGCGGAAACGCTGCCCACGGGCATCGGGCTGGCCATCTGCGGCCTGGTCCAGGTCGCCGTGCTGGCCATGCCCACACTGCGTCCGGTCGTGCTCGGGGAAGCCGCCTGCGTCTCGCTCGCGTTCACCCTGCTCTGCCAGGCGCTGCCGGACGGATTGGACAACACCTACGGCCTGGTGGAGACGATCGCGCTGGCCTGCCTGATGACGCGGGTGATCATCGAACTGCCACCCCGGCGCTCGGTGCTGCTCGTCCCGCTGCAGTTCATCGCGATCGTGACGCTGCCGACCCGGTGCTACACGATCCAGCGGCCCGAGCTGGAGGTCTTCGTCACCTTGACCTCCTTCGCCGCGATACTGGTGATCTTGCTCGGGCTGTACCTGCGCTTGCACGACCTGCGCCGTGCCGACGGCCACGAGATGGCCAAGCAGCTGCAGCGGCTCACCTACGCCCGCGACCTGCACGATTTCGTCGCCCATCACGTGACCGCGATCGTCGCGCAGGCACAGGCCGTCCGGTACACCACGGCGGCCGGGCAGCAGCCGACCCCGGAGGCACTCGACGCGATGCTGGCCGGCATCGAAAAGGCGGGTTCGCAGGCGCTGGCGTCGATGCGCGGGATGATCACGGTGCTGCGCGACGATCAGCCGATCCCCGTGCGCAAGCCGCTCGGCGCGGTGCTGTCCGAGGCGACCGGGCACTTCGTCGGCCCGCCGGTCACCACCGAGATCGACGAACTGCTCGCCGCGACCTATCTCGTCCCGCACGTGCTGGACGCCGTGCACCACGTGGTCCAGGAATCGCTGACGAACGTGCTGCGTCACGCCGAAGGCGCCAGCGGAGTCCAGGTCAGCGCGCGCACGCTGCCCGACGACAAGCTGGAGATCGTGGTGCGCAACGACGGTTCGGCCAAAGCCGGGTCGTCCGGTGGCGGGTTCGGCCTCGTCGGGCTGGGTGAGCGCGTCGAAGCGGCGGGCGGGACGCTGACCTCCGGGCCGACGGACGACGGCTGGCGCGTGGCCGCGACGCTGCCACTGACCTTGGCTCTGCCATCATGACGCGGATGAGCACCCGTGTGTTGATCGCCGACGACCAGGAGATGATGCGCTCGGCGTTCGGCATGATCCTGGATTCCCAGCCCGACATCGAGGTCGTCGCTTCGGTCGGCGACGGCCAGTCCGCCGTCGACGAGGCACGCAGGCTCCGGCCGGACGTCTGCCTGCTCGACATCCGGATGCCCAAGCTCGACGGCCTGGAGGCGACCCGGCTGCTGGCCGGACCGGGCGTGCTCAACCCGCTGAACGTCCTCATCGCGACCACGTTCGACCTCGACGAGTACGTCTACCGCGCGCTGCGCAACGGTGCCTGCGGTTTCCTGCTCAAGGACATGTCGCCCGCGCTCCTCGTGGAGGCCGTCCGCGCGGCGTCGGCGGGCGCGACGCTGATCTCCCCGACGGTGACCACCCGGCTGCTGGCCCATTTCGCGCTCGACCGCTCGGACAAGACTCCGGTCGCCGCGCCGAGCGAGCCGCTGACCGAACGGGAACTCGACGTGGTCCGCCAGGTGGCGCAGGGCCGGACGAACAGTGAGATCGCCGCGGATCTGTTCGTGAGCCAGGCGACGGTCAAAACGCACCTGGCGAACGTGCAGCGCAAACTGGCCGTGCGCAATCGCGTGGAGATCGCGGCTTGGGCCTGGCGCACCGGGCTGTGCGTCTGACGTGGTCGTGAGTGGTATGACCGGTTCTAACCGGCCATACCACTCACG
>NZ_JBHWEB010000056.1:49967-59898 GCF_042734395.1 Amycolatopsis sp. NPDC059657
TGCGGGTTGAGCGGGCGGGGGGGCGGGCGGCGGCGGGTGGGGTTGTGTGTGGTGGTTGGGTTTTTTTTACCGACTCCACCCCCCACACACCCACCCCCCCACCCCTCAGCGTGGGGTGCCCATGGTGCCGTTGATGACCGTGCGCAGGATCCACTCGAGGCGGGCTTCGGGCGGGCCCGAGACGAGGTCGTCGCCGAGCGCGGCGACGCGCGGATGTGTCTTGGGTGAAGCGTCTCGCAGCGCGGCGACCGTGGCCTGGTGGTCGGCGGGCGCGGCGGTGCTCTCGGCGCGCGCCGACTGTTCGGCGGCGGTCGCGGTCGCGACCAGCAGCAGCGCGTCGATGCCCCAGGCCGCCTGCGCGTCGGGCACGCCGCCCTTGTGCAGCAACGTCAAAACCGCTTCGACGAGTGCCAGGTAGTTCGGACCGGACGGCCGGGCGATCAGCGCCGAACTCGCCAACGCCGGGTGCGCGAACAAAACCCTTGTGTACGAACGGAGAACGGCGATCAGCCGGTCCTGCCAGTCGCCCTTGGCGCGGACAGGGCGCAGGTCGACCGTGCCGAGCAGGTGCTCGAGGATGGCCGCGTGCAGCTCGGCGGTGTTGGCCACGTAGACGTACAGGGAAGCGGCGCCGGTGTCGAGTTCCTGGGCCAGCCTGCGCATCGTGACCCGTTGCAGGCCTTCGGTTTCCATCAGGCGGACGGCCGTGGCGACGATGCCGTCGTAGGTGAGCGCCGGCTTGGCCGGGCGCTCGCGGCGGCTTCGGGGTGCCGAGGTCATCGGGCGAGCCTACTGAACGTGTTCGTCCCGAACAAGTTCGCTCCACTCCCAAGGACAGGCGGCGGACCCGTCGCCGGGTCCGCCGCTCGCGCAAAGGTCAGTGCTTGTCGCGCACACCCTTGATGGCGTCCTTGACCTTTTCGCCTGCCTGCTTGAGTGAGCCCTTGGCCTGGTCGGCCTTGCCTTCGGCCTGCCACTGCTCGTTGCCGGTGGCGTCACCGACGGCCTCCTTGGCCCTGCCCTTGAGCTCTTCGCCCTTGTTCTCCATCTTGTCGTTCACGACGAACCTTTCGTTTGTCGGAGGTGTCACCACAGGGCGGTTACCCGCACTGGCGGCGTCTAACCACCGTCATTCGTGTCGGCGTGCGGCGCGCCGACCGGTTTCGATTCGGGGGAACCGCGTTGGCGCAGGTAGACGCTGAATACGGCCATCGAGCCGATGGCCAGGAATTCCGACTGCCAGTTCTGCAAGGTGCGGTTCCAGAAATCCGCCGAGCCCAGATAGGTGAGCCAGGTCACCGGATCGCCGAAGTCGCTGAGCTGTGAGGCGTTGTAGGCGGCCAGGCCCGCGATCGACTGCGCGAGCAGCGAGAGCAGGAACAGGCCTGCCATCACTAACCCGAGTGAGTGCGAGTAGACCCCGGTGCGCCAACCGCCTGCCCTGGCCCACTTCGGCGATGACACTTTCGTGTACCGCCCGACGAGTTGATCGCGGTCGCTCTCGGCGCCGAGCCGGTCCCGCGGCTTCGACTCGGGTGAGCCGCGTTGCATGAGCCACACGGTCGCGAAGATGTAGAGGAAGAATTGCAGGTATTCCGACTGCCAATTCTCGGCGACGTCGACCGCGAAATCGCTGGACGTCACGTAGTCCAGCAGGCTGATCGGTTCGGCGCCGTGCGCGAGCGCGCGGCTGTCGAAGTCGGCGTGCCCCGCCAGCGCCTGCCCGATCAGGCTGGCGAGGAACAACGCGCCGAACGCGAGCGCCAGGCCGTTGTCGCGCAGATACCGTTTCATAGGTGGGCCAATCCGAGCGCGATGCAGTAGCCGAGGCCCGCGACCACGAAGACGAGGTAGCAGACGAACAACGCGCGGCCTCTCATCGCCCACCGACCAGGCAGTCGTAGACCTGCTCGTTGCGCGGGTGACAGCCGGCGCCGGTGATCCGCCAGCCGTCGGAGAACTCGTGCAGGAACACCGTGTCGTCCGCGCTCTTGGCCTGCGCCTCGCTGCTCCACACCGCGGGCGTGGCCGGTGGCGCGTGGGGCAACCGCAGCGCGGCCAACCCCACGGCACACGGCCGGGCGGTGGTCGCGACGAGCGCGTCCTTGGCGCGGGGTGCGAGCAGCGCGCACGCGGCCGCGGGGTCACCCGATCCGATGGCTTCGGTGAACTGCCGTGCCACCGCCGAGGGCGCCGCGTCCGCGGGGCTCCCGCAGGCGGTGACCGCGCAGGTCAGCAGCACCGCGGCGATCGTTCTGATCATGTACGCCGGGTACCCGCCGCGGGCACCGGCAAAACCGCCGCCGACGTTCATGGTGCAACGGATCCGAGGCCTGGTTACGTCACTGGGGCATGGACAAGCCGATGACGTTCCGGGTGGCGTTGGCGTGCACGGCGGTGCTGCTGGCCGCGGCGAGTGCGGTACCCGGCTTGCCGCTGGGCGAGCGGACCGCGATCGTCGACTACGGACCGGCCGAGGAACCGGTTTCGCTGCGGCTGGCCGCTTTCGACTCGTGCCAGTCGGCGCTCGAGGCGTTCAAACGCGCGCTGCTGCCGAGGGTCGGTGAGTACGGCCTGCTCGGCGGAGGCCCGATGGGGCCCGATTTCACCGGCGCGCGGGCGATCTCGGCCGAGGCGGCCCCGCAGGACGCGGCGGCCAAGTTCTCCAAGACCACCGTGCACGAGGCAGGCGCCGACGAGCCGGATGTGGTCAAGACCGACGGGAAACGGCTGGTCAGCGTCGCGGACGGCACGCTGCGGGTGATGGACGTGGCGAGCCGCAAGCTCGGCGGTTCGCTCGTGCTGCCCGGTGGCATGGCCACCCAGTTGCTGCTGCAGGGTGATCGCGCGCTCGTGGTGTCCGAGGGTGCCATGATGCCCGATTTCGAGGGCAGGAAGCCCGTGGCGGGCGCCGCCGGACCTCGGCTCACCCTGGTCGATTTGTCCGGCACACCCCGGGTTCTCGAGACGCTGACCACCGACGGCGCCTTCGTCGACGCGCGTCAGGTCGGCGGGGTCGCGCGGATCGTGCTGCGCTCCGCGCCGAGGCTGGCGTTCCCGTATCCCGCGGACATCCGGCGGAATCGGGACACCGTCGAGCAGTCGAAGATCGAGGACTGGCTGCCGCACTACACGCTCGAACGGGAAGGCAGCCGCCAAGAGGGCACGCTCGTGCCGTGCGATCAGGTGAAGCGGCCCGCCGACTACAGCGCGGCGTCGATGCTGACCGTGCTCACCGTCGATCTCGCCGGTCGGCTGGGGACGGGCGACCCGATGTCGATACTCGCCGACGGCGAGATCGTCTACGGCACGGGAACCAGTCTCTATGTAGCCGACCAAAATCGTGCGGACACCGAGATCCATCGGTTCGACATCGCCATGCCGGGTAAGCCGGTGCACACCGCTTCCGGCTCAGTGCGGGGCCGGTTGCTCAATCAGTACTCGATGTCCGAGTACGCGGATCATCTCCGGGTCGCGACCACAGTGGACGGTGACGCGCACAGCAAGGTCACCGTGCTCGACCGCAAGCTCGCCGCGGTCGGCGAACTCGGCGGACTCGGTGCGGGGGAACGGATCTACGCCGTGCGGTTCATCGGCCAGACCGGCTATGTGGTGACGTTCCGGCAGACCGATCCGCTGTACACAGTGGACCTTTCGGATCCGACGAAGCCGCGCGCGGTAGGAGAATTGAAGATCAGCGGCTACTCGGCGTACCTGCATCCCGCGGGCGACGGCAGGCTGATCGGCGTCGGGCAGGAGGCGAGCGAGCAAGGCAGGACGCTGGGCACGCAGGTGTCGCTCTTCGACGTCCGTGACCCGGCCAAGCCGAGCCTGCTCGCCAAGCATCATCTGCGCGACGTCCACTCCGAGGCGGAGTACGACCCGCACGCTTTCCTGTACTGGCCGGACAACGGGCTGCTGGTCGTGCCCGTCAACGGTGACCGCGCCGGCGGCGGCGCACTGGTGCTGCGCCTGACCGGCGGCGCGTTCACCGAGGTCGGCACCGTGCGCCACGACGGCGGCGGAGTCCGGCGCGCGCTGGTGCTCGACGGTGCACTGTGGACGGTCTCGGAGACGGGCGTGCTGGTCAGTGACCTGACCAGCCTCGCCCGCCTGACCTGGCAGTCGTTCGCCTAGTCGGTACCCGACTCCATCGCGGCCGCGTCCAGGAACTGGTCGTCGGCAGGCGCTTCGCCACGGGAGGCGATGACCTCGGCGCCGCCCTCCGGCATCGCGCCGATCAGCTCGGTCGACGGCTGCGCGGTGGCGATCAGCATCGCCTGCTGGCCGCCGACCATGCCCATGCCCGCGTACTGCTCCAGCTTGGCGCGCGAGTCGGCGATGTCGAGGTTGCGCATGGTCAGCTGGCCGATCCGGTCGACCGGGCCGAACGCGGAGTCCTCGGTGCGCTCCATCGACAGCTTGTCGGGGTGGTAGCTGAACGCGGGACCGGCGGTGTCGATGATCGAGTAGTCCTCGCCGCGCCGCAGCCGCAGCGTCACCTCGCCGGTGACGGCCATGCCGACCCAGCGCTGCAGCGACTCGCGGACCATGAGCGCCTGCGGGTCGAGCCAGCGGCCTTCGTACATCAGCCTGCCGAGCCGCCTGCCGTCGTTGTGGTAGCTCGCGAGGGTGTCCTCGTTGTGGATCGCGTTGACCAGCCGCTCGTAGGCCGCGTGCAGCAGCGCCATGCCCGGCGCCTCGTAGATGCCGCGGCTCTTGGCCTCGATCACGCGGTTCTCGATCTGGTCGGACATGCCGAGCCCGTGCCTGCCGCCGATGGCGTTGGCCTCGAGCACCAGGTCGACGGCGGAGTCGAACTTCTTGCCGTTGAGGGTGATCGGGCGGCCCTGCTCGAAGCCGACGGTCACGTCCTCCGGCTCGATCTCGACGGCCGGGTCCCAGAACCGCACGCCCATGATCGGGTCGACCAGCTCGATGCCGGCGTTGAGGTGCTCCAGCGCCTTCGCCTCGTGCGTCGCGCCCCAGATGTTCGCGTCGGTGGAGTACGCCTTCTCGGTGCTGTCGCGATACGGCAGGCCGTGCGCGACCAGCCATTCCGACATCTCCTTGCGGCCACCGAGCTCGGTGACGAAGTCGGCGTCGAGCCACGGCTTGTAGATCCGCAGCGCGGGGTTCGCGAGCAGGCCGTAGCGGTAGAACCGCTCGATGTCGTTGCCCTTGTAGGTCGAGCCGTCGCCCCAGATCTGGACGTCGTCCTCGAGCATCGCGCGGACCAGCAGCGTGCCGGTCACCGCCCGGCCGAGCGGTGTGGTGTTGAAGTAGGTGCGGCCGCCGGTGCGGATGTGGAACGCGCCGCACGCCAGCGCCGCGAGCCCCTCCTCGACCAGTGCGGCGCGGCAGTCGATCACGCGTGCGATCTCCGCACCGTACGACGTGGCGCGGCCGGGCACCGACGCGATGTCGGGCTCGTCGGGCTGGCCGATGTCGGCGGTGTAGGTGCAGGGCACCGCACCTTTGTCGCGCATCCACGCGACCGCTACCGAGGTGTCGAGGCCACCAGAGAAGGCGATACCGACACGTTCACCGATGGGCAGGGAAGTGAGCACTTTGGACACGACGACAGTGTATGCACTCGACTGCATGACTATGCAACCGGGGGGTGCCCGAAAAACTTCGGGATCGATTCAGTCGATCTCTGCTAGCCTCGCCGGTGCTTCGCGCACCCCACTGAACTCCAGGAGTGAAGATGACCGCCATCGCCCGGGTACACGGCCGCCAGGTTCTCGACAGCCGGGGCAATCCGACCGTCGAGGTCGACGTCGAGCTGGCCGACGGGTCGTTCGGCAGGGCCGCGGTGCCCTCGGGCGCGTCGACCGGGACCAAGGAAGCGGTCGAGCTGCGTGACGGTGACGAGAAGCGGTTCCATGGCAAGGGCGTGCGCAAGGCCGTCGACGCGGTCAACACCGAGATCGCCGCGGCGATCGTCGGGCTGGACGCGGAAGCGCAGGCCGAGGTCGACCGCACGCTGATCGAGCTGGACGGCACCCCGAACAAGGCCCGCCTCGGCGCGAACGCGACGCTCGGTGTCTCGCTCGCCGTGGTGAAGGCCGCCGCCGCGGCCAGCGCGCTGCCGCTCTACCGCTACGTCGGCGGGGTGTTCGCGCATCTGCTGCCGATGCCGATGATGAACATCATCAACGGCGGCGCGCACGCGGACAACCCGATCGACTTCCAGGAGTTCATGATCGGCCCGGTCGGCGCCGAGACCTTCGCCGAGGCGGTCCGGATGGGCTCCGAGGTGTTCCACACGCTGCGCAAGTCGCTGCACGACGCCGGGCACGGCACCAACGTCGGCGACGAGGGCGGTTTCGCGCCGAACCTCAGCTCCGCCGACGAGGCGCTCGAGTTCGTGCTCCGCGCGATCGAGCGGTCCGGCTACACCCCTGGCGAGGACATCGCGCTGCTGCTCGACCCGGCGGCGTCCGAGTTCTACACCGGCGACGTCTACGACTACACCGGCGAAGGCCGCAAGCGCAGCGTCGAGGAGCACGTCGCCTACCTCGCCGACCTCACCGCCCGCTACCCGATCGTGTCCATTGAGGACGGTCTCGCGCAGGACGACTTCGACGGCTGGAAGCAGCTCACCGACACCATCGGCGACCGGGTCCAGCTCGTCGGCGACGATGTGTTCTGCACCAACGTGAACCTGCTGAACGACGGCATCGAGCGCGGCATCGCGAACTCGATCCTGGTCAAGGTCAACCAGATCGGCACGCTCACCGAGACACTCACCACGGTCGAGACCGCGCACAAGGCAGGCTATTCCGTGGTCATGTCGCACCGCTCCGGCGAAACCGAGGACACCACCATCGCCGACCTCGCGGTCGCCACCAACTGCGGCCAGATCAAGACCGGCTCGCTGTCGCGCTCCGACCGTACCGCCAAATACAACCAGCTCATCCGCATCGAGGAGGAGCTCGGCGCCGAAGCCCGATACGCGGGCGCCGCCACGCTTCGGGGACGCTGAGTCTCAGCCGCCCGCGTTGGTCCAGACGACCTTGACCGACGAGGCCGCGCGCTCGGTCCGGATTTCGATGAGCTCGCCCAGGATGGTGGCTCGGTCGAAGACGATCGCGTGGCCGTCGCGGTCGTAGGTCACGCGGTCGCTGAGGAACACCGGCGCACCTTCGGGACGCTCCAGCAGCGTCCCGAGGCGCGTGGTGAGCACGGCAGGGCTGAGCCGTTCGTCGGCGCGGTCGGCCACGCGGCCGTCGGCGGCGAAGGCGTCGTAGAGCGAGGTCGCGGTGAAGTCGACCTCGGTCAACGATCCGGCGAAGGCCGCTGGGATCCACGAGACCTGGTGGATCGCGGGCGCTCCGCCGACGTGACGGAGACGTTCGACGCGTAGCGCGGGTTCGGCGGCTTCGGCGCCGAGGCGGGTGGCCACCCAGGCGGGGAGCGGGCGTCGTCCGCGGGCGAGCAGAGTGGTCTCCACGGAGTGGCCTTGCTCGCGCAGATCATCGGCGAGGCTTTTCAGGGAACCCATGCTGTAGAAGGCTTTTGGCGGCGAAACGTAGGTTCCGCGCCCGGCTTCCCGGGTGACGAGACCGCGTTCGGCGAGCAGGCTCAGCGCCTGGCGCAGCGTCATCAGCGTGACGCCGTATTCGGCGCTGAGGTCACGCTGGGATGGCAGGGCCTGGCCGGAGGCGTAGTGCCCCTCCTGGATCTTGAGGTCCAGGTCGGCCGCGATCGCCGCGTACTTCGGCTGCCGCCGCTCGTCGCCCATGGCCCCGCTTCACCTCGTCAGTCCCCGACGGCGTCCAGTGCCGTGCGCATCCCGGCCAGCTCCGCGCGGATGTCCTCGGCGCGGCTGCCGTCGAGCACTTTACGCATCAGCGCCGAGCCGACGATCACGCCGTCGGCGTAGCGCGCGGCTTCGGCGGCGTGCTCGGCGCGTGAGACGCCGAAACCCACCAGCACCGGGAGATCGGTGAGTTCGGTGAGGGACCGCGCGAGCGTCCGGCCGGACTTCGGCAGGTCGCGTTTCTCGCCCGTGGTCCCCATCAGGCTGACCGCGTAGACGAAGCCGCGGCTGCGTTCGGCGATCACGCGCAGGCGGTCCGGCGTGGTCGACGGCGCGGCCAGCAGCACGAGGTCGATGCCGTGCCGCGCCGCCGCTTCGGACAGGGGAGCGACCTCGTCGACCGGCATGTCCGGGACGATGAGCCCGCTGACGCCCGCCTCGCGCAGCGCGGCGCAGAACGTGTCGGGGCCGTTGCGCAGCACCAAATTCGCGTAGGTCATCGTGACCAGCGGGACGGTCAGGTCCAGCTTGGCGAGGTCCGCGAGGATCCCGTCGGCGGTCGTGCCGCGGCTCAGCGCGAGGTCGGAGGCCTGCTGGACGGTGGGGCCGTCGAGCGTCGGGTCCGAGAACGGGAGGCCGATCTCGATGAGGTCGGCGCCCGCGTCCTGGCTCGCCTTCAGGTAGTCGGTCCAGTCGTCGGTGATTCCGCCGGTGACGTACGGCGCGAGGAGCTTGCGGCCTTGGTCTCGTGTCGCGCGGGTCCGGGTTTCGAGTGCGTTCACGAGAGCTCCATGAGGGTCTGCATGTCCTTGTCACCGCGGCCGGAGAGCGTGAGCAGCACGGTCGAACCCGCGGGGATCTCGCCGTCTTCGACCGCGCGCAGCACCCAGGCGACGGCGTGCGCGGATTCCAGCGCGCAGAGGATGCCCTCGGCGCGGGCGAGCCGCCGGACGGCGTCGAGCACCTCGGCGTCGGTGACCGTGAAGTACTCGGCCCTGCCGAGATCGGCGAGGTAGGCGTGCTCGGGGCCGACACCGGGGTAGTCGAGGCCCGCGGCGATCGAGTGCGCTTCGCTGATCTGGCCGTGTTCGTCCTGCAAGACCTTGGTGCGGAAGCCGTGCAGGATCCCGGGAAGGCCGGAGTTGATCGCGGCGCCACCCTCGGGTTCGACGCCGACGAGCCGCGCGGGAGTGTCGACGAACCCGGCGAACGTCCCGGCCGCGTTCGACCCGCCGCCTACGCACGCGACCACGAAGTCCGGGGTGGCGGTGCGCAACTCGGTCGCGCACTGCGTGCGGGCCTCGTCGCCGATCACCCGCTGGAATTCGCGCACCATCCACGGATACGGGTGAGGGCCCATCACCGAGCCGAGGCAGTAGTAACCGTCCTCGACCGAGGAAACCCAGTGCCGCAACGCTTCGCTGCACGCGTCCTTCAGCGTCCGGCTGCCCGACCGCACCGGCACGACCTCCGCGCCGAGCATCCGCATCCGGAACACGTTGAGCTCCTGGCGTTCGATGTCCCGCTCACCCATGAACACCGTCGCCGACATCCCGAGCAACGCCGCCGCGGTCGCGGTCGCGACGCCGTGCTGGCCCGCGCCGGTCTCCGCGATGAGCCGTCGCTTGCCCATGCGCTTCGCGAGCAACGCCTGGCCCAGCACGTTGTTTATCTTGTGCGAGCCCGTGTGCGCGAGATCCTCACGCTTGAGCAGCAGCGTGATGCCGAGCTCGGCGGACAGCCGCCAGGCGGGCGTCAGCGCGGTCGGGCGTCCCGCGTAGACCGCCAGCAGCCGATCGAGCTGGCCGTGGAACAGGGGATCGGCCCACGCGTCACGGAACGCCCGCTCGACCTCGTCGCAGGCCGCGATCAGCGACTCCGGCACGAACCGGCCCCCGTACTCGCCGAACCGGCCGAGTCCCGCGGGCTCCCTGACGTCCACGGCCATGCTCCGCGTGTCCATCTCGCCTCCAACTGTTCTAGAACTGTCTGTGCCTAGGTCTACCACACTTCGGCCAGACAGTTCTAGAACAGTTGCGCAGGGATTCGGGGGTCGTGAGTGTTTTGGCCGGTTAGAACCCAATGCCGGGTAGTTAAGGCTTGGCCTGCGTTGTCAATCGGCACGTGAGCGAGTCGGTCGGGCCGCCGTCGGTGGCCCGACCA
>NZ_JBHWEB010000057.1:0-59596 GCF_042734395.1 Amycolatopsis sp. NPDC059657
ACATTACAACCCTACCACCCAATACGACTACTGGTTGGTTTTGGTGGCTTGTTTTTTTTTTATACGCCACTGGTGTGTTTTGGCCGGTTAGAACCGGCAATACCACTCACGACCCCCTTAGGCCACATCGCGGCGCTTGACCACAAACCCTGTCACCACAACGAAGACGACCAGGTAGGCCGCCGCGAGCAGGGCGGCTGTGGGACCGCTGAGGTTGGTCACGACGCCGGGTGCGCCGCCCTGGGAGACGGGGGCCGCGCCGAGCGCGGCCACCAGCGAACCCGAGGCCGTGCCGGGCAGCGCGTTCGTGATCGGCTCCAGCCAGCTGAGCAGACCGGCCGCGCCACGCAACAGGTTCTCCACCGCGAGCACCCAGACGACGCCGAGGCCGACGGCGAGCGCGGGACCACGGGCCAGTGTCCCGAGCGTGAACCCGGCCATCGTCCACATGCCGAGGATGAGCACGCCTCCGCCCAGCGCCTTCGCCGACTCGGCGAACCCCGGCATGACCAAGTCCTGGCCCTCGATGAGGCCCAGCGTGCTGGCGACGGCGAGGTCGACCGCGAAGGTGGCGACCACGAACGCGACGACGATGCCCGCCAGCGCGACGAGCGAGCCACCGGCGGTGAGCGCACGGCGCGGCCGCATGATGTAGACGGTTTTCCAGGTGCCCCAGCCATAACCGTTGCCCGCGGCGAGCGCGCCGAGCGTCAGCGTGATCGCGCCGCCGAACATCGGCATGCCGCCGAGCACCGCCGCCGGGACGCCGGCCGGCATGAGCCCGGCCAAGATCTGCTGCTTGCTCAAGCCGTCCGAGTTGAAGCCGCCACCGTCGCCGGCATAGGAGAGGTAGCGGAAGAGGTAGGTGAAGGTCAGGTTCAGCAACATCCACGCGCCGAACATCACCCAGACGGCGGGCCAGCGCCGCAGCCGGAGCAGTTCGGCACGCGCGCCCTGTGCCAGTACGGTCATGACGTCTCCTTGGTCATGGCGAAGAACGCGTCCTCGAGTGAACGTTCGGACGGCCGGATCTCGTGCACGGCGATGCCCGCGGTCACGAGCGCGCGGTTGATTTCGGCGGCCTCACCGCCTTCGAGCACCAGCGCGCCGTCCACAATGGACACATCGGTGGCGTGGCGGGCGCAAGCGGTGAGCGCGGCGTCGAGCGGGTCGGCCTTGATGAGCAGCCTGCCGCTGCCACGCAGCTCGCTGACGGTCGATTCGGTGACCAGCCGCCCGCGCGAGATGACGCCCACCCGGTCGCAGATCTCCTGCACCTCGCTGAGCAGGTGACTCGACAGCATGACCGTCTTGCCGTCCGCGGCGAGCCCGGCGATGAGCTTGCGCATGTCGGTGACACCCGCGGGGTCGAGGCCGTTGGTCGGCTCGTCGAGTATCAGCAGCTCGGGGTCCCCGAGCAGGGCCGCGGCGACGCCCAGCCGCTGCTTCATGCCGAGCGAGTACGTCTTGAATCGGTCGCGCGCCCGGTCGGTGAGATCCACGCGAGCCAGCACGAGTTCGACCTCCTCGTCGCCGAGTCCGCGGTAGCGGGCCAGCACGCGGAGGTTGTCGCGGCCGCTGAGGTACGGGTAGAAGCCGGGACCTTCGATGAGCGCGCCGACGGCCGACTCGCCAGGCGGATGGCCGAGCACCTGAGCCGAGCCGGAGGACGGGCGGACGAGGCCGAGCAGCATCCGCAGCGTGGTCGTCTTGCCGGCGCCGTTGGGTCCGAGGAACCCGTACACCTCGCCGCGGCGGACGGTCAGGCTCACCGCGTCGACCGCGGCGCGCGAGCCGTAGTTCTTGGTCAGGTCCTGCGTGAGTACGACGTTCATGGTGCGCAAGCGTGCCGCCCGGGGCCTTGTAGCGGCGTCCCCTCTGAGGCGGTACTTGGCCTACGTGATCTGACGTACACGAAGAACTAGTTGTACTTCTACAATCATTGTAGTTCTATAAGCATATGGGAGACTTGAGCCACCGCCGCAAGCTCGGCGTACTGGCGATCTGCTGCATGAGCCTGTTCATCGTCGGACTGGACAGCACGATCGTGAACCTCGCGCTGCCGTCGATCCGGCGCGACCTGGACGCGTCCGTGTCCAGCCTGCAGTGGACGATCGACGCGTACACGCTGGTGCTGGCCAGCCTGCTGATGCTCGCGGGGTCCACCGGCGACCGGATCGGCAGGCGGCGCACCTTCCAGACCGGGCTGGTGCTGTTCAGCCTCGGCTCGCTGCTGTGCGGCATCGCGACGAACGCGGCGCTGCTCATCGTGTTCCGGATGCTGCAGGCGGTCGGCGGGTCGATGCTCAACCCGGTCGCGATGTCCATCATCACCAACACCTTCACCGAGCCGAAGGAACGCGCCCGCGCGATCGGCGTATGGGGCGGGGTGGTCGGGCTGAGCATGGCCGTCGGCCCGATGGTCGGCGGGCTGCTGGTCGAGTCGGTCGGCTGGCGGTCGATCTTCTGGATGAACGTGCCGGTCGGCGCGGCCGCGCTGGTGCTGACCGCGTTGTTCGTGCCCGAGTCGCGCGCGGCCCGCGCCCGCCGGATCGACCCGGTCGGGCAGCTGCTGGTCATCCTGCTGCTGGCGAGCGTGACGTTCGGGATCATCGAAAGCCCCAACGAGGGCCTGTCGTCGCCGCTGATCATCGGCGCATTCGCGCTCGCGGTGTTCTCGCTGGTGACGCTCATCTGGTACGAACGGCGACGCGAGGAACCGTTGCTGGACTTGCGTTTCTTCCGCAGCGCGACGTTCTCCGGCGCGACGCTGACGGCGATCAGCGGGTTCGCCGCGCTGTCGGGGTTCCTCTTCCTCAACTCGCTGTACCTGCAGGAGGTGCGCGGCCTGTCGCCACTGCACGCCGGTCTGCTGACGTTGCCGATGGCGGCGATGACGGCCGTGTTCGCGCCGGTGTCCGGCTGGATCGTCGGCACCCGCGGGCCGCGGTTTCCCCTGCTGGTCGCGGGCGGCGGCCTGACGCTGTCCGCGTTGCTGCTGACGGGCATGAGCGCCGACACCCCGGTGGCGCAACTCGTGCTGGCGTACGTCCTGTTCGGCATCGGCTTCGGCATGCTCAACGCGCCGATCACCAATGCCGCTGTTTCGGGAATGCCCAGGTCACAGGCGGGTGTCGCGGCGGCGGTCGCGTCGACCAGCCGCCAGGTCGGCGTCTCGCTCGGCGTCGCGATCATCGGCGCGGTGGTCACCGCGCAGCTCACCGGCCCGTTCAAGACCGGGTTCGCGGCGGCCAGTCACCTCGGCTGGTGGATCATTTTCGGGTGCGGCCTCCTCGTCATCGCACTCGGCCTCCTCACCACGGGCCGCTGGGCGCGGGCGACCGCGGCGGCCGTTTCGGTGGACTTTCTGGAGGAATCGCTGGTGAAGACGGCATGAGCGACGCGGCACAGGTCTGGCAGCGCATGCGCACGCTGGTGCTGGAGCGGCACGACCGGCGGCGCGAGGCCTGTGAGGCGCTCGGGATGAGCTTCATCAAGATCAAAGCGCTGGGCTACATCGCCAAGGCGCCCATCTCGTTGACGGAGCTGACCGAGCGGCTGATCACCGACCGCCCGTACACGACCTTGGTGGTCGACGATCTCGAGCGGCGGGGGCTGGCCGAACGGACCGTCCACCCCGACGACCGGCGCCGCAAGATCGTCTCCATCACGCCGGCGGGCCTGAAGGACGCCGAACGCGCGCGGCGGATCGTCGGCGCGCCGCCCGGCCCGATCCTCGCACTGTCCGCCTCGGAACTGGAGACCCTCGACCGCATCCTCGAAAAGCTCGTCGATGAGTCGTGAGTGTTTTGGCCGGTTAGAACCGGCCGTACCACTCACGACCCGGGGGTGACCGTGGTTTCGAAGAAGGCGGCCAGGTCTTCGCGGCAGGCGCCAGGAAAGCCCGGCGCGGCGTCCGCCCAGACCAGGTCGGCCAGGTCGCGCGCGCCGGGGTCGCCTTCGGTCAGGTAGGACAGCCGGTCCGGCAACGTCCAGGCCGCCAGGCGCTGGCGTACCCACTCCCCCGGGTCCAGCACCGCCGATCCGCCGCTCAACATCCCGAGTACCTCGGCGACCCGGCCGGGCCACGGGCCGATCGGGTTGTCCTTGGTGCTCACCCAGTCGGCGAGCAGCGTGCTCAGCACCGCGGCACTCGGAATCTCGAGTACCGCCGCGATCGGGGTGGCGAGGCGCCAGAGGCGGTGCTGCTCGTCGCGGCGGCCGTACGAGGCCCAGTTGGTCACCGTGGCCGCGCTGGTGACGGCGAGGCGGTGGATGGCCGGGACGCGCACGGCCTCCGGCAGAAGGGTGGCGACGGTGTCCGCGTCCGCGAGGACACAGCGGGCCAGCGCGACCGTGATCTCGTCGGCCATACGGGAGCCCGCCGGCTCGCTCATCGCGGGCACCAGCAGCCGCGCGAGTGCTTCGACGGCTCCATAAAGGACCGAACGGGTCGAGGCGGTGGCGGTCGACTCGGGGTCGAGCACCGCGAACGCCGGGCGGAGCACCGGCTTGTCCAAGACCATCAGGTGGGGACCGTCGGCCAGCACGGTGACCGGGCTGACCTCGCTGGCCGCGCCGACCGTGGTCGGCACCGCGACCGTCCGCAGTGGACGGTGGTGGCCACGGAAGCCGGGGTTGGTGGCGGCGAACGCGGCCGCCTTGACGACGTCGATCACCCGGTCGTCACCGATCGCGAGCAGGGTGTCGGCCTCGGCGAAGCGGGCGGCTTCGGTCAGCCGGAGCACCTCCGGGAGACCGAAGCGGTCCAGCGGGAAGGGAACGGTCCTGATGCCCGCGTCCACAAGGGACGAACACCAGCGCTGCACCAGACCGGCACGGCAGGCGTCGGTGCCGGAGACGACGAGCACCCGTTTCGACTGACCGGCCAAGGCTTGCGCGGCCCGCCGTCTCGCCCCGATCCCGGTCAGCACGGTGGTGGGTGCCTGCCAGTCCCAGTGAGCCATGGTCATCTCCGGCGGGGTTGCGCGATTGTCCGCACGCAACATCCGGCAGCGGGCACCGCACCGGCAAGATGATCATCGCGAGTACGTCAGCTGGCCGCCTGAAGTCTGCACCATGCAGAACGGTTCAGGCTTGCTTGCGACGCCACCGCCCGATCAGCAGCCACAGCAGATAGAGCCCGCCGACGAGTCCGGTCGCGATCCCGACCGGCAGGCTCACGGACGGAAACAGGCGCTGCGTAAGGAAATCGCACGTCACGAGCAGCAGCGCGCCGACGAGCGCGGAGGCGCCGACGCGCAGTGACCCGACCAGCCGCTTGGCCAGCTGGGGCGCGGCGAGCGCGACGAACGCGATCGGCCCGGCGACGGCGGTCGCGAAGGCGGTCAGCCCGACACTCACCGTGATCAGCACCAGCCGGGTGCGTTCGACGGGCACGCCGAGACCGGTCGCGGCGTCGTCGCCCATCTCGATCAGCGCCATCCGCCTGCCGTGGACGAGACCGAGCGGGAGCAGCACGGCCACGGCCGCCGCCAACGGCCCGACGTGTTCCCAGCCGAGCCCGTTCAGCCCACCGACGAGCCAGGACTGCGCCGCGACGGCGTCACGCAGCGAAGCGCGGGTGATCAGGTACGAGTTGACCGCGATGAGCATCGCCGACACCCCGAGCCCCACCAGCACCAGCCGGACACCCTGCACCCCGCGCCGGTAGGTGAGCAGGTAGATCACCACCGCCGTGAGAAACCCGCCCGCCAGCGCGCCGGCCGAGGTCGCGGACGTGCCCGCGTCGGTCAGGACGATGAGCAGCAGCGCGCCCGTCGCGGCGCCCTCGGTGAACCCGATCATGTCCGGGCTGCCCAGCGGATTCCCCGTCAGGCTTTGCGTGATCGCGCCGCCAGCCGCGAGCGCGGCGCCGACCAGGAGCCCGGCGAGCAACCTCGGCAGCCGGAACTCGGTCACGATGAACTGCGCGTCCCCGGTGCCGGTCAGCGCACCGAAGACCTCGCCGAGCGACAGCGGATAGTCGCCGCTGGCCAGGCTGAGCACGCTGATCGCGAGCACCGCCAGCGCGAGCGCGCCCCGGCGGATCATCGGCGCACCAGCGCGATGAACACCGGCGCGCCGAGGAACGCGGTCACGATGGCGACCTGCAGTTCCTCCGGCGCGATCAGTACCCGCCCGAGGATGTCGGCCAGCAGCAGCAAAACCGGCGCGAGTATCGCGGAGAGCGGGAACACCCAGCGCTGGTCTGGTCCGGTGAACAGCCTGGCGACCCGCGGCACGGCCAGCCCGACGAACGCGATCGGCCCTGCCGCCGCAGTCGCCGCTCCACAAAGGACGGTCACGGCCAGCACGCCGAGCGCCTTGGTCCTGCCGACCCGAACCCCCAGCGCCCGCCCGTGCTGATCGCCGAGCGCGAGCACGTTGAACGGCCTCGCCAGGCACAGCGCGAGCACGATGCCCGCCGCGATGAACGGCGCGAGCGCGGTGACCACGTCCATCCGGCGCCCCGACAGCGAGCCGACGCTCCAGAACCGGAACTGGTTGAACGTTTCCGTGTTGAGCATCAGCAACGCCGACACGTAAGCGATGAGCACGGCGGTGACGGCCGCACCCGCCAGCAGCATCCGGTCCGGCGTGACACCGCCGCCCGCCGAGCCGGCGCCGTAGACGAGGGCGGCCGCGAGCCCCGCGCCCGCGAAGGCGAACCAGACGTAACCCGACACGCTCGCGACACCCGCGAACGCGATGCCGGAGACGACCGCGGCGGCCGCGCCCGCGTTGATGCCGAAGAGTCCGGGATCGGCGAGCGGGTTGCCGGTCATCGCCTGGAGCACGGCGCCTGCCAGGCCGAGCGCGGCGCCGACGAGGATCCCGAGCAGCGTCCTCGGCACCCGCAGGTCGTGGATGATCGCCGCGTCCGGCGACCCGTCGTGGTGCAGCAGCACCGACAGCGTCGAGCCGAACGGGATGCTCTTCGACCCGATCCAGAGGCTGAGCAGGGCGACCAGGACGAGGACCGCCAGTGCGGCCAGCAGCGCTCCGATCCGGCGGACTGAGATCACGCACCTAAGGTTAGGCTAACCTTGCAAGCACCTGATCATGGAGGTACCGATGGCCCGAAAAATGGCGCTGGCGCTGTGCGCGCTGCTGCTCACCGCCGCCTGCGGCACCCCCGCGGACCAGACAGCCGCCGCACCCGGCGCGACTGCCGCCGAAGCGGGCGCCTTCCCGGCGACCATCGAGCACAAGTACGGCAGCACCACCGTCAAGGCCGAGCCGCACCGCGTGCTGACCGTCGGGCTGACCGAGCAGGACGCGCTGCTCGCGCTCGGCGTGGTCCCGATCGGCACCACCGAATGGGACGGCGACTACCCCGGCGCGATCGGCCCGTGGGCCAAGGAGAAGCTGGGTTCCGCCGCGCTGCCGCAGAAACTGCCCGGCGGCGAGGTCCCGTCGTACGAGAAGATCGCCGCGCTGCACCCCGACCTGATCATCGCCCAGTACGGCGGCCTGACGCAGGAGCAGTACGACAAGCTGTCCAAGGTGGCGCCGGTCATCGCGCAGCCGAAGGCGTACCCCGACTACGGGATCGGCTGGCAGGAGCTGACGAAGAACGTCGGCATCGCCGTCGGAAAGCCGGCGCAGGCACGGAAACTGGTCGACGATCTCGAGGCCAAGTTCACCACGATCCGGCAGCAGCACCCCGAATTCGCCGGCGCGACCGGGCTGGTGGCGAGCCCGTGGGAAGGGTATTTCGTCTTCGCGAGCCAAGATCCGCGGTCCCGCCTGCTCGCGTCGCTCGGCTTCACCATCCCCGCCGGTCTCGACGCGGTCATGAAAGGCAAGTTCGGTGTGTCGCTGAGCGCCGAGCGGACCGATCTGCTCAACGTCGACGCGCTCGTCTGGATCGTCGAAGGCATCGAGCCCGGCAAAGCGCTGCTCGGGAAGGACGCGCTGTACGGCGGATTCAAGGTGGCCAAGGAAAAGCGCGAGGTGTTCGTCGACAGCCCGACGGACCACGGTCGCGCGCTGTCGTTCGCCTCGGTGCTGAGCCTGCCTTTCGTGCTGGACCGCCTGGTGCCGCAGCTGAGCGCGGCCGTCGACGGCAACCCCGCGACCGAGGTCAAACCTGCTTAGCGGTGGCGATCCAGCCCTCGCGGGCGCTCGGGTACTCGGGCTGCCAGCCGGTCGCGGTCCGGAACCGCGTGTTGCTCACTCGCAGCGACCGGGTCAGTGAAGTGACCCGGTCGCCGAGCACCAGCGCGACGCGACCGGGTCCGCGTACCCACGACCGTTTGCCCGCGGCACGGGCTAGCGCGGCGGCGAACTCGCGTTTGGTCAGCGGTTCGTCGTCGACGACGTTGTAGATCCCGGCGGGCGCGGTCAGCGCGGCGGCGACCGCCGTGCCCGCGTCGGTCATGTGGATCGACGAGACGTAACCGCCTGGCGCGCCCATCACGAGCCCGACCCGGCGGCGTGCCTGCGCGAGAATCTGCTCGCTGTGCGCGGCGCCCGGCCCGTAGAACCAGCCGAGCCGCAGCACGATCCCGGCGCCGCCCGCACCGGTGAACCGCTTCGCGTTGGCTTCGGCGGCCAGATTCCCTTTGGTCATCGGATAATCGTCGACGGGCGCGTCCTCGTCGACCCAGCGCGGACCGTGGTCGCGGTACAGCATGCTGACCGATTCCTGGATCACGCGGCCGGCGCCCGCGGCGAGCGCGGCGTCGACGACCGCGGCCGAGCCGAGCGTGCGGATACGGTCGTTGTCCTTCCACGCGCCGGCGTACAGGAACTTCGTCATCGGCGGGATCGACGAGGCCAGGTTGATCACCACGTCATGCCCCGCGAACGCCTTCGTCAACGCCTTCGTATCGAAGATGGACACCGAAACCGGCTTCGCGCCCTGCGCGGTGAGCACCGCGGCCTTTTCCGGGGTGCGCGCGAGCGCGGACACCTCATGCCCGGCCCCGATCAGCGTGGGGATGACATGGCCGCCGATCGCGCCGGTACCGCCCGTGACGAAAACCTTCATACCAGCCACGGTAGATCAAGGAAGGGCCCGGCACAGTGCTTCCAGCGCTGCGCCATAAGCGTGATCCGGTGGAGTCGCGTAGCCGACGACGAGCCCGTCGAACGCGGGCATCGTCGCGTCCGGATGCCGGAACGCGGCCAGCCCGTCGAGCGCGATCCCTTGCCAGGTGGCGGCTTTCACCACAGACGTCTCCGTGCCGGGCGGCAGCCGGAGCACCGCGTGCAGCCCAGCGGAAATCCCGGTGACCTCGATATGCGGCGCGAGCGCGTCGACGAGCTGGTCGCGGCGGCGCCGGTACCGCAGGCGCATCCGGCGGATGTGCCGGTCGTAAGCGCCGGAAGTGATGAAGTCGGCCAGCGTCAGCTGGTCGAGGACACTCGCCCAGGCCTCGCGTTCCCCTTTGACCGCAAGGACTTTCTCGACAAGACGCTCAGGCAGGACCATCCACCCGAGACGCAGTGCCGGTGACAGGCTCTTGCTCGCGGACCCGATGTACAGCACCCGCTCGGGGTCGAGGCCTTGCACCGCACCGACCGGCTGGCGGTCGTAACGGAACTCGCCGTCGTAGTCGTCTTCGATGACCAGCCCACCCCTGGCGACGACCGCGGCGCGCCGGTCGTGATGCAACGGGCCGCCGGTCGGGAACTGGTGCGCGGGCGTCAGCAGTACCGTCGGCGTGGTCGCCTCCTCGACCCGCGCGCCGCGGTCGTCCAGCGGCAGCGGGAAAGCACGCGGCAGCAACGACCAGTGGAACGGCAACCCGTACGACTCGACGGACAGCGGGCCGGTCAACACCTGCGGGAACAGCAATCTGAGCGCGTGCGCGAACCCCGAGCAGACGACGATCCGGTCCGGCGAAGTCCGCACCCCGCGCGCCCGCCCCAGGTAGTCGGCCAGCGCGGTGCGCAACTCGACGCGGCCACGGGGATCACCCGGCCCGAACGCCTCGGACGGCGCTGCCGTCAACGCGCGACGTGCGGACGCGAGCCAGTCCGCACGGGGGAAAGAGGCGGCGTCCGGCTGGCCTTGCCGGAGGTTGTGCATGGTCTTGGGAACCGGCGATTTCTTGGGCACCCGAGCGGCTTTGACCGGCGTGGCGCGCTGGGCGACCCGCGTGCCAGAGCCCTGACGAGCGGTCAATCTGCCTTCCGCGACCAGCTCCGCGTAGGCGTCGGCGACCGTATTGCGTGCGATGCCGAGGTCCGCGGCCAGCGACCGGTACGGCGGCAGCCGGGTGCCGGCGGGGAGCCTGCCGACCGCTTCGCGCAGCGCCTCGATGAGCATCGCGCGCTTGCTGCCCGACGCCGAGAGATCGAGGTGCAGGTCGACCGAATTGACCCATGATTCTTCCATCGGAATGCACCATACATCGGGTCAAATCCGGCCGTAGATTGATCCGCATGACGAACCGAGTGAACTTCGCCAAGACCGCCCCGAAGGCCTTCAAGGCCCTGATCGCCTTCGACGCCGCCGCCCGCGGCGAGCTCGACCCCGCGCTGGTCGAGCTGGTCCAGATCCGCTCCTCGCAGCTCAACGGCTGCGCGTACTGCCTGCACATGCACACCTCGGACGCCCGCAAAGCAGGCGAGAGCGAAGAGCGCCTCCACATGGTCGCCGTGTGGCGCGACGCGTCGAGCTTCTTCACCGAGAAGGAGCAGGCGGCGCTGGCGCTGGCGGAGGCCGTGACCAAGATTTCCGGCGGCGTGCCCGACGACGTCTACGCGACAGCCGCGCGGCACTTCGACGAGACCGAGCTCGGCCACCTGCTCGCGCTGATCTTCACGATCAACACCTGGAACCGCATCGCCATCAGCACCGGCAAGGTCCCCGGCACCGACGAGCGCGCCTGAGGGGGTCGTGAGTGGTACGGCCGGTTCTAACCGGCGATACCACTCACGACTCAGCCGAGCAGGGGTTTGACTTGGGCGCCCGCGGCAGTCGCGGCTTCCTGCGGCGGCCGGGCGTGCGCCAGCACCTGCTGTTCCATGGTCCAGACCACCTGAGAGACCTGGGCGTACTTGTCGCCGTAGAGTCCGCGGGCCCGCGCGCTGAGCATCTGGTGCGCGAACACCGGGATGATCGGGCTCCACGCCCAGGCCTGGTCGGTGACCGTGTCCTTGCGGTTGGGGATGCCGGACAGTCCCTTCCCCAGCTCGACCCGGCTGTTCTCCGGGTCGGCGATCCACCTGGCGACGTCCCACGCCTCGTCGACGTGCGCGCTGCCCTTGCCGATGGCGAACACCTCGCCGCCGAGCGGGGAGGCCGAGTTGCCGCCGGAGCCGGTCGGCCACAGCGCGACGTCCCAGCGGAACTTGACCTGCTCGACCGAGCTGAGCACCCACGGGCCGTTGATCATCATCGAGCAGCGGCCCGCACCGAACTCACGGCCGATGTCGGACTGCCCCGACCGCAACATCGAACTCGGGACGCTCTTGTCCTGGTTGATCAGCTTGTCGACCAGGTTCAGCGCGGTCACGCTCGCCTTGTCGCCGAGGCCGCGGAGGTCACCGCCCGCCTGCCACAGCAGCGGCAGGAACGTGAACGTGCCCTCTTCGTTGGCCGCGGCCGAAAAACACAGCCCCGCGTGGTCGCCGGTGGTGAGTTCGCGCGCGTCGGCGACCAGTTCGTCCCAGGTCTTCGGCGGCTCGGCGATGCCGGCGGCGGCGAAGTGGTCCTTGTTGTACCAAAGCGCGGTGGTGTTGCTGCGGAACGGGACGCCGTAGAACTTCTTGTCCAGCTGGACACTCTGGACGACCGGGTCGAGATATTCCTTGAGCGCGTCCCACATCTGCATGCGCGAAGTCAGATCCGTCAGCACGCCCTGTTTCGCGAACACCGGCACATCCGCGTTGTCGATCGCGGCGATGTCGGGAAATGTGCCGTTCGCGGCGGCTTCCAGCAGTTTCGCGCGGAAATCACCGAATCGGATGGCCGTCCGGCTGATGGTCACATTCGGGTGACTTTTCTCGTACCGGGAGATCAAGCTTTTCACCGCGTTGTCCGCGCTCGGCGAATAGCCGAAATAGTCCCACCAGGTCAGCACCGTCTTGCCGGCCGAGTCGGCTTCGGAGTCGCCACAAGCCGAGGTGAGCGCCAGCAAACCCGTCAGCAGCAAGGATCCCAGCGCTCGGCGGGCGCGGCGTCTTCCACTGGTCATCCCCGAACCCTATCGGTACCGGCCATTGGGAAAGGCGGTACTCACGACCCCTTTTGGCCATATCCGCGCAACTTGGCCACCACGCGTTCGATTTCCTCCGGCGGCAGCAACCGGGGTGTGCCCGCCGCCCGTGCGGTGAGCCAGACCTGGCACAGCCACTCGAGCTGACGGGTGCGTCCATAAGCGTCGGCGAGCGACGAGCCGAACGTAATCGTCCCATGATTCGCGAGCAGGCAGCCGCGCCGTCCGGCCAAGGCGCCGAGCATCGATTCGGCCAATTCCTCCGTCCCGTAGGTCGCATAAGGCGCGACCTTCACGGACGGCCCGATCGCCGCGCCCGCGTAATGCACCGCGGGCACCTCGTCGACCAATGTGGACACCGCGGTCGCGTGCAGCGCGTGCGTGTGGACCACCGCCGTGATCGGAGCGCCGTCCGGATCGGCCGCCGTCCGGTAGAGCGCCAGATGCATCGGCAGCTCGCTCGTCGGCTTGAGCGTGCCGTGCACGACCGTCCCGTCCAGCGAGACGACCGGGATGTCGGCCGCCGCCAGGCTCGCGTAGTCGACGCCGGTCGGGGTCACGGCCACGAGGTCGCCCTTGCGGGCGGACACATTGCCCGAAGTCCCGACCACCAGGCCGTCCGCGGCCATTCTGCGGGCGTAATCGGAGATTTCGGCGCGAAGCTGTCCCATGAGCACGCATAGAAAATACTGCGGCGCGCAGCGCCTCCATTGAGGGCGGTGGCGGGCGACGGGAGGGCTTAGGGATCGGGCAGATCCAGGAGTCCGTCGACGACATCGTCGAGACTTCCCTCGGCGGACCAGAGTACCCGGCCGCCGGGGTCGCAGCGCATGGCGGCCGCGTCCGTGGTGTACCGCACGCGCAACGCGTCCGCCTGGCCACCCGGCCAGCTCCGAACGCCGTTGACCTGGACGAGTTCCCCGGAATCGTCGTGCGCCGGATGGAACGTCCATCCCACGTCCCGCAGTCTGGCCAGCCGTTTGAGCTCCGGATAGGCCACGAAAGCCTCATCCTCCATCATCCACCCCGGATGGTCACCGGCCCGCACGGAAGCGGCGAGGGCGTTCCGTACGGGCCGGCTTTCTCGGTGAGCGGGGATTCGCGCCACCGTTGACCAGCGTGCAACGCGGTCCCAAAGAGTGGAACACCAGCGAGCGGGGGTGCCGCGGGCGCGGCGGGGAAACCTGGGGCAGATTCACGAGATCGTGACTCAGCGTGTCTGGTTGGTTAGACTTCACACTATTGGGAGGTCGACTATGCCGGAACCCAATCATCTCCTCCGGGCGGCGCGTCATCGGCTGCCATCCCCCGGCGCGCCCGGCGAACACGCCAGCCGCGCCGAGGTGGCTTCGGCGGTCAACCAGTGGCTTTGGCGGGAAACCGGCAAACGCTACGAGCTCGACGCGCACTACCTCGCCAAGCTCGAACGCGGCGTCGCGCGCTGGCCCAACGCGGCCTACCGGTCGGGGCTCCGGCACGTGCTCGCCGCGCAGGACGACGCCGCGCTCGGTTTCCGGCCACCCCGGCGAGCGGATCGTGGGCCCGCACCGGCGCCCAGCACGGTCACCAGTCCGCAATGGGACGCCGAACTGGTCGCCGAGCGGGCGACGGCTGTAACGGGGGACGATTTGACGCCACCGACACGACGCACGGTCCTAGCCGGCGCGGCCACCCTCATGGGTGCCGCACTGGCGGGTGAACTGGAGCCCTTCCTGCGGCCGACCGTCGTCGGCCACGGCAGGGGCACCGCGTTCACCGCGGAGGAACTCGAGTCAGCCGAGCAGCTCACCGCCACCCTCCGCGCCTGGCACACCCGCAACGGCACACTGGCCCGCACGGCCGTGGTCGCGCAGCTCAACACCCACACGAGACGGCTGCGCGCCGCGCCGCAGGGCACGCCGGAGACGCTGCGCGCGTTCCGGATCGGCGCCGAACTCGCCGACGTCGCGGCGTCGATGACCTGGGACGCCGCGCAGCATTCGACCGCGCAGCGGTACTTCATCCTCTCCGCCCAGCTGGCGCACGCCGCCGGTGACGACGCGCTGGCCGCCGTCGCGCTCGCCTCGCTGGCCAGGCAGTGCTACGACCTCGGCCATCCCGACGACGGGCTCGAAATCGTCCAGCTCGCCCAGTACGGCACTCGCCGCACCGCCACGCCCCGGCTGCGCGCGGTGCTCGCGACCAGGGAGGCGTGGGCGTACGCGCTGCGCGGGGACGCGCGCGCGTTCCGCCGCACGGTCGGCCTCGCCGAGGACCACCACGCCGAGGGCGTGCGCGACATCGACGCGGTGACCCCGTCGGCGCGCAGCCTCGACGAGGCCGAGCTCGCCGGCGTGATCGGCGCCCGCTACCGCGACCTCGCCCGGTTCGACGCGAGCCACGCGCGCGACGCGCAGGAGTACATCGGGAAGGCGCTCGCGCTGCGGGATCCCTCCAGGGTGCGCAATCAGGTGTTCGACCTGATCGGGCTGGCCCGCGCGCACCTCATCACCCATGAACCGGACCGCGCGGCCGAACTGGTACTGCGCGCGCTGCCGCTCGCGGGCACCTGGACCGGCGGGCGCGTCGGCACGAAACTGCAGGACTTCCACCGCGAAGCCGCCGCGTTCAAGACCGTTCCGGCCATGCGAGACGCCAGGGAAGCCGTCTCCACGCTCATCGCTTGTTAGGAGAGGTTTGCGCGTAGGCATCACCGGACACACCACGCTCAGTCCCGCCAGTGTCGAGCTGATAACCGAAGAGCTGCACGCCTTGCTCGCCGATCAGCCCGATCTGGTCGGCGTGACCTGCCTGGCACGCGGCGCCGACCAGCTCTTCGCGCGGGCGGTGCTCGACCTCGGCGGCCGCATCGAGGTCGTGCTGCCCGCGGCGGACTACCGCGAGCGCAAGGTGAAACCCGGCAATCTCGGCGAGTTCGACGTGCTGCTCGGCAAGGCGGACACGGTGCACACCATGCCGTTCGCCGAGTCCGGCGGCGCCGCGTACATGGCGGCGAGCGAGCAGGTGCTGTCCACAGTAGACAGGCTGGTCGCGGTATGGGATGGGAAGCCCGCCGCGGGCCACGGCGGAACGGCCGATGTGGTCCGCGCGGCCCGTGAACGCGCTATTCCGGTAACCGTCGTCTGGCCAATAGGCTGCGCGAGGGAATGATTTTGACCTAATTGGGGCCAAAAGATTCACAACGGTGTTTCGCGCATTGCCGAATCCCGGTGACGCCCGGCGTTCAAGATCTGTTCATCCTACCTATCCGCAGCTTAAGGCCGGTGTTGTGCCTTTGGGGTCAGCCAGCGGATTGACTCGTCCGATGTTTCGCTCGTAGTCTGAGCCAATCAGGATCAAGAACACCTTCAACTGAAATCCCCGGCTCCCCCGCATCGCCCACCGCAAGCCCGGCCGGCATCCGCCTCTGCCGCCGTGGCGCTCGCCGCTGTGCGCGTATTCACCAGGACCTGGGTTATCGGTCAGTGGAAGGCGTTTGATATAGGAGGCGCATTTCAGAATGCAACGACGTATTCGGATACTCGCGGTGCTGGCCAGTGCCGCGACGATCATGGCGACCGCTGCCGTGGCGAACGCCGCACCGGCGGCGGATCCCCTGCTGTCGCAGGGAAAACCGGTCACCGCGTCCACGCAGAGCGGCTGCTGCAGCGCGGCGGCCGCGGTCGACGGCGACTCGGCGACCCGCTGGGCCAGCACAGCCAACATCGATCCGTCCTGGATCTATGTCGACCTCGGCGCGGCCGCCCATGTCAGCAGGGTCAGGCTGCAGTGGGACAAGTCCTGCGCCACCGCGTACGAGATCGGTGTCTCGAACGACAAGACCACCTGGACAAAGATCTACTCGACCACCGCGGGCAAGGGTGGCGTCGAGGACCTCACCACGCTCAACGGTAACGGCCGCTACGTGCGCATGCTCGGCAGCAAGCGGTGCCGCACCGACGCCGCGTATGGCTACTCGCTGCAGGAATTCGGCGTATACGGCACGACCGGCAGCGGTGGCGACACCTCGCCGCCGACCCCGCCGGGCAAGCCGGAACTGGTCAGCGCCACCCCGAACAGCGCGACCATCAAGTGGGCCGCCGCGACGGACAACGTCGCCGTCACCGCCTACGACATCTTCCGCGACGGCCAGCTCTGCGCGACCACCGCGGGCAACGTGCTGCAGGGCACCTGCAACAACCTGAACCCGAACGTCACCTACGGCTTCTACGTCAACGCCCGCGACGCCGTCGGCAACATCTCGCAGGCCAGTGAGACCACCCCGGTGAAGACGCCGCCGTCGGACGACACGCAGAAGCCCAGCGTGCCGACGAATGTCAAGGCCTCCAACGTCCAGAGCACGAGCGTCGGCCTTTCGTGGACCGCGTCGACCGACAACGTGGGCGTCACCGGCTACAACGTCTTCAACGTATCGGGCGGCACCAGAACCAAGGTCGGCTCGACGAACGGCACCAGCATCACGATCGGCGGCCTCACCCCGAGCACGGCGTACCACTTCCAGGTCACCGCGTTCGACGCCAACGGCAACGAAAGCACGGGCAGCACGCCGCTGGTCGACGTCACCACCCAAGGTGGCTCGAACTGCACCCCGGCGCAGGGCATGTGCACCGTCAAGCAGGTCGGCACCGACGACGACGTCGTATGGGGCCTGGTCACGCTCGCCGACGGCACGATCCTGTACAACCAGCGCGACGCGCACACGATCGTCCACCTGAACCCGGCAACCGGCGCCAAGAAGACGATCGGCACCGTGCCCAACGTGCAGAGCACCAGCGGCGAAGGCGGTCTCACGGGACTCGAGATCAACCCGAAGACCTTCGCCAGTGACAACTGGCTCTACATCATGCACACCTCGCCGAGCGACAACCGGATCGTCCGCATCAAGTACGACCCGGCGGCCGACTCGCTGCTGACGTCCACCGAGCAGGTGCTCGTCAGCGGCATCCAGCGCAACAAGTTCCACGACGGCGGGCGCCTGCGCTTCAGCCCCGACGGCAAGTACCTGTTCGCGGGCACCGGTGACGCGCAGAACGGCGACAACGCGCAGAACAAGTCCAACCTCAACGGCAAGGTGCTGCGCATCAACCCGGACGGCACCATCCCGTCGGACAACCCGTTCGGCAACGCGATCTGGACGCTCGGCCACCGCAACATCCAGGGCCTGGCCTTCGACTCGCAGGGCAGGCTGTGGGAGCAGGAGTTCGGCAACTCGATCATGGACGAGACCAACCTGATCGAGAAGGGCGGCAACTACGGCTGGCCCAAGTGCGAGGGCACCTCGGGCAGCTGCTCCGGCTTCATCGCGCCGAAGAAGACCTACCCGGTCGGTTCCGGTTCGTGCAGTGGCATCACGATCGTCCACGACGCGCTGTACGTCGCCTGCCAGAAGGGCGAGAAGATCGTCCGCCACGAGATCAGCGGCAGCTCGCTGGTCAACTCGAAGAACTTCTTCAGCGGCACCTACGGCCGTCTCCGCACGGTCGAGCCCGCGCCGAACGGCGGCGTCTGGATCGCCACCTCCAACGGTGGTGACAAGGACAGCACACCGCACAACAGCAACAACCGGATCTTCCACGTGACCGTGGCCTGATCCTTCTCGCTCAGCGCCCCGTCCTCCAGTGCGGAGGGCGGGGCGCTGTGCTGTATTCGGGTGAGCCACTACGCGCGTTCGGCCGCTCCGGGGTACATTGCATTCAGCAATTTGCAGTTTTACTCGACGGCTCGGGGAGGGGCCTCGATGTTCGTGATCCAATTCCGCGGCGAAGTGCTGCGTGACGTGCAAACCCGCGCGATCAACGCGCGACTGGCCGACAAACTGACGATCACCAGCCCGTTTTCCCGGGTGCTCTCGCGCCGGACGCCGCCATTCCAGTTCAAGGCGCACTGGGGCACGCCGAGGGTCGCCTTCGACGGCAAGAAGCTCAAGCTGTCCGCCGACGTGAGTGGCGGCGTCCGGCATTCGCTCAAGCGTGTCAACCTTTCCGTGGACGGCACGGTGCACTACAGCGGCGTCCCGCTGGCGCGCGGCGCGGTCACGCTGCCGCGGCCGCCGGTCGCGGACCTCGGCGTCGACGAGCTGAAACTGAGCTACAAAGGCGACGGGAAACCGCTCGGCAGGCTTGAAATCAAGATCGGGCACCGCATTCTGCGGCGGGTACTGGCCAAGCGGCTGATGACGAGGTTGGCCGATCTGCCGCTCACCTGGCTGCCGGAGCCGCTGCCATTGTTGCGGGACCTGGTCGTTTCAGTCGATCCGCGCGCGGAATTGCTCACGCTCGCGCAGTGTGAATGGCCGCAGAACCTGCTCACGCACCCGCACGCGAATGTCGCACTGACCGGACCGGCTTCGCCAACGCGGCGTTTCGTCTTGCCGGGTACCGAAATCCACGTCGACGCACCACTGGTCGAGGTGACCGAGCACGCCGGCGTGACGGTCGGCCAGTACGCCGTGCCGATGGCGGAGCCTGGTTTCCGGCTCACGATCGACCACGCGAAGCCGAAACCGGTGATCCTGCAGCCGGTCACGCCACAGCAGCGCGCACCCGGTCTTCCGGTCACCGCGCGACTGGCCGCGATGGTGCTGAACCCGGCCGAACCGCCGTACGACTACGTGTGGACCGAGCGAGGCAAACGCCTGAAGCGGCGAGGACCGGCCGCGGCGGTGCGGAAGGTGCCGTTCACGCCCGGTTCGCTCACGACTGTCGGCCTCAAGGTGATCGACCTGCTCGGGCAGGTCGGTGAGACGGAGCACGACGTGGCCTACCGGGCCGCCGGCGTGCCGGTCACGGATCCGGAAGGCCGGGAGGTGGCCTCGCCGCCCCCGGACGTGCGAGGGCTGCCGCGCGCGGCGACGACGATCGCGACCGCGCTCGCGGGCGGGATGATCGGCGGGATGGTGGTCACGTACGGCATCGGGCCCGCGGTCGGCACTCCGGTGGACAAAGGGTCGGTCAGCGTTCCGGGACCGGCCGGGCCTGCCGGTCCGCCGGGTCCGGCCGGACCCGCGGGCCCGGCTGGGAATCCGGGCTCGCGCGGTCCCGCCGGGCCGGCGGGAGTGGCCGGTGCGCCGGGGCACGACGGGGCCGTCGGCCCTGCCGGGCCCGCGGGACCTCCCGGGCTTCCTGGATCAGCGGGGCCTGCGGGCCCGGCCGGTCCGATAGGGCCCGCGGGTCCGCGTGGGCCTGCCGGTCCGCCCGGTCCGCCGGGGAATGGCACCTGATCAGGTTTTCATCCACAAACGTGGCCGCGGCACGGGCTTTTTGCTGACCGGTTTGAGCACGACGAAGAACATCAGCTCGACGAGCCAGAACAAGAAAAGCCACGCGATGATCAGCAACCCCGGAATGAGCACGAAAATCAGCGAAGGGATGGCGACCAGCAGCCAGAGCGCGACTTCCCCGCCCCCGGCCCCCGCCAGTTTCGACGCGCCGCGCACACCGGCCCACATCATCCAGCGGCGGACGAACGCGACCCCGAGTTCCCGCATCGACCGCCGGAAAAGCCCATCCGCGTCGGCACGGCTGATGTCACGCCGCCCGCACAGATAGTCGTGCAGCACGGCCGATTTCGAGTAGACGCCATACCTCGGCACCAGCCACACCAGGCAGCGCGGCACCGACGCGAAATCCGTCACGAAACCCGTATCCAGATTGAAAAGCTCGCTATTGCCTTCATAAACCAGTGGCGCGACGAGCAGCCATGACGTGTCGTCGAGCTCCTGGACGATCAATTCACCTTCGAAAGGCATCGCACCCGCCTCCTCGCTTCGGCCGGCAAGTCCATGATCCACCCACCCACAGCGAAGAGTGACCGTTGACACCCAAATGATGACGATCCGTGATCCCAACCCTCCACAAAGGACACCCGCCACCAGACGGCACGCGTACGCGAACGGACGGCACGCGTTCATGAACGGACGACACGCGTACCTGGATGGACGACACGCGTACCCAAGGAGTCGGCACGCGTCGTCCGTCTGGGGACGGGTGGGGTCAGCCGGCGCCCAGGCAGACGAAGGGGCGGCGGAAGGGATCGGCGCCGATGGCGTCGGCGAGCGCGGAGGCGGGTGAGGTGTCGTTGGCGAGGCCGCGGTGGTAGTCGTCCATGGCGGCCGCGGCGGCTTGGTCGCCGACGCGGCTCAGCGGCGCGATGACCGTGCGGGAGCCGCTGGCGAGCAACGCGCTGGCGAAACCGAGTGCCTCGTCGCCGGGGCGGATGCGGTTGAGGGCGAGTTCGCAGGCGGCGAGCACCACCTGGCGCGGGGACTGCTTGAGGCCGGCGATCTCGTGGGCGTACAAGGCTCCGTCGGCCAGTTCGAGGCGGGAGAACAACGCGTTCTCGGGTTCGTGGGCGCCGTGGGCCGCGATGTGCGCGAGCTTGGAACCGTCGAGCGCGCTGAGTACGGACTTCACCGTCGCGCGGGGGCCGGACAGGAGGCGGGCGCCTTGGTGGTGGGTGGCGAGCTTGTCGATCTCGCCGCGCGCGGCGGGCAGGTCGGGGCCACGGGCGAGGACGATCTTGCGGACCCGGGCGGTGCGGGTGTGTTCGGCGGCGAGCCAGGCCGTCGCCGAAGGGGCGACCACCGTCGGGCGTGACTGCAGGCTCGGCAGCACTCCCCACGGGACACCGTAAAGCGCGCCGGTCGGCACGATGACGAGGTCGCGGTGACCGAGCATGGTGAGCGGGCGGATCAGCTGGGTGTCGAGCAGCTCGGCCTGTTTGCGCGCCGACCCCATGACGGCTTCGACGAGCATCGGCGGCAGATGGTCGGGGGCGAGCGCGTTGAGGTCGACGTTGAGCCTGCGCGCGTTCTCGGCGGCCTGTTTCGCGGAACCGAGCCGGACCAGGCGGACCGTGCCGTCGGCGACCACGACCGCCACCACCGCGTCTTCGGACACCGCGAAGCTCACCAGCGCGCGCTCGCCCAGCGCCTCGGCGATCTCGGTCACCGTCGCGACCGGACGCGGCTTGCCCCAGCGCACGGCGTCCCAGCCGAGCCGGTGTGACTCGCGCAGCCGCTCCGCGTACTTCGCCCGCAACGCCGCCGTCGGGTGCCCGAGGTGCTGGGCCTGATGGATCGCCTGGTCGAGGCCGCGCATTTCGGCGATCCGCTCGGCGATCTCGGGATCGTCGGCGCCCGCGATGGGCTCGTAGCGGTGGGTCTGCGCCCTGGTCCGCTCCAGCCAGTCGAACACCCGCCGCGCCGAGCCGCCGTCCAGCACCAGCTTCACGGCCAGCTCGGCGAGCTCCCTGCCGTGCAGCGCCGTCCCGGACACCAGCTCCAGCCCGCCCATCCGGTCGCGCACCCGGTCCAGCTCACCCAGCGCCGCGCGGATCTCGGCGAACGCCTTGGCCCGGTCGCCCAGCCCGGCGGCCAGTTCGGCACGGCACAGCCTGCGCAGCATCCGGTAGTCGATGGGCGTGACCTCACCCGGCCGCGGGATCCGGCGCAGGAGTTCGGCGGCGCGGCGCAGATTGCCACGCCGGATCTCCAGCCTGGCCGCCAGCATCCTGGCCGACGCGGCACGGTCGGCCAGCCTGGCGGGGATGGACTTCGCGACCCGCAACGCCCGCGCGGGCAGCGACGGCGACAGGTCGCCCGAACGCAACGCCTCCTGCACGTCCGCGCGCAGGCCGATGATCGCCGCGTCCGCGGCGCAGGTCTGACAGCCCCAGCGCACCATGCCCTTGCGCGCGGAAGCCGCCATCTGCCTGGCCAGATCCAGCTCGTCGTTCAGCAGCGCGGCCGTGGCACGCATCAATTCCACGAACGCGAGATCGGGCGTGACCCCGCGTTGCTCCCGCATCTCGGGCAGCACTTCGTCGAAGCACGCGCCCGCCTCGTCGGCCAGGCCGGCCGTCAGCAGTGCTTCGGCTTGGACCATGCGCAGGTAGAACGGGATCGCGATACCGCGTTCCCGGTAGTACTGCTCGCTTTCGGCGTAGCACCGCAGCGCCGCGGGGACATCGCCCATGCGCAGTTCCAGGGTGCCGAGCTGACGGCGCGAATCGGCGGCCTGCGACAGCGCGCCATGCTCTTCCGCGAGCGCGATGGCGTGGGTCAGATCCTCGCGCGCCCCGCGAACGTCACCGGCACGCGTGCGCGCGACGCCTCGGCTGTACAGCGACTTCAGGTACCGGTCGAGCGCGACGGCCGGATCGTCGGCGGTGTCCAGACCGGCCAGCTGAAGGTCGATCGACTTGTCGAGGTGGCCGATGCCCTCGTCGTTGCGGCCGACCGAGAGCAGCATCAGCGCTTGATTGTGGTGGACCGATCCGCTGAGCTCCGCGCGCAGCCGCGCGTCGTCCACCTGCGCGATCTGCGGCCAGACCCCCTCCAGCCTGGCCTGTGCCGCCTCGATCCCGCCGTCGTCCAAGGAAAAGTAGAAAAGTGAGATGAGCAGCCGGATCCGGGTGACCAGCCAGTCGCTCTGCCGGGCGGGTTCCACCGACTCCATCGCGTCCAGCATGGCCAGTCCGCGGCGCATCATCCGAAGCCCGTCGGGCAGCCGGGCCGTGCAAGCGGCATCGACCCCGGCCCGGTGCAATTCCCGGGCCTCGCGGATGAGCTTTCCTTGATCCAGTCCTGTCACAGCCACACTAGTATGACAACACAGACGGTAGTGATATTCGTCCGCCTGGCGCGGATATTCGCCAGGCGGACGAATACTTTCCGTATGCAGGGACTTGCGAACTCAGTGACCGCAGCCGAGGTCGACGCAGTCGGTCTTCTTCGTCGGATCCGGCGTGGGCTGCGGTTCCGGCTCGAAGTCCGGCTCCAGGTCCGGGTCCGCCCCCAGCAGCTCGTCGATGACCTGCGGATCCGTGTTTTCTTTGATGTCGGTAGGCGTGGACATTTCGATCTCCTCCCCTGGCGATCATGTGTTGCGCCCCATTCCGACGCAGCCCCGCCATGTGCGGTTCCCATAACGCTGCGTCGCCATTTGGCGGACCCTCACTCCGCCAATAGAGCAATGGTGACACAAAGCGAGCAAGATCGGGAGGAATTCCTACCGACCGTCAGCGATACGAGTGAATTCACCTCAGTCCGTCCACCCGGATGGCCGACCGCTCGCCTGCCCCTTCGCCCGCCCGAACGAGCAGGGATCGTGAGTGTTCCCGACGGTTAGAACCGTTGGGAACACTCACGACCAGGTCAGCGGGTTAGTTCTCTCGGTCGGCCCGCTCGGTGCGCCGCGCGAAGACTTCGGTCGCACCGAGTGTGCTCATCCGGCGACGGCTCCTAGCTTCGATGACATGACCGATCTCCGGCATGGCACGATCGCGGTACTGACGACCGCGCACGCGATCTTCGAACGCACCAGGGTAACGGTCGCACCTCGCCTCAAGTCCACAGTGGACAAACTTCCCGGTGGCGTGCGCGACATCGCCGGCTATCACTTCGGCTGGTGCGACGAACACGGTGCGCCCGTGGCGGCGACACCGGGCAAGATGCTGCGGCCCGCGCTGACCCTGCTGTGCGCGGAAGCCGTTGGCGCGCATGCCACTCAGGCGATCGAACCCGCCGTCGCCGTCGAACTGGTGCACAACTTCTCGCTGCTGCACGACGATGTGATGGACGGTGACGCGCTGCGCCGCTCCCGGCCGACGGTGTGGTCGGTGTTCGGGGTGCCCATGGCGATACTGGCCGGTGACGCGCTCGTGGTGCTCGCCATGGAGGTGCTCGCGGACTCGCCGTCGTCCGCGGGCAAGCTCTCCGTGGCGATGCGTGAGCTGATCGAGGGGCAGTTCCTCGACCTGTCGTTCGAGCGGCACACGACGGCCGGACTCGACGACTGCCTCGCGATGGCGGGCGGCAAGACCGCCGCTTTGCTGCGCTGCGCGAGTGAGCTCGGCGCCGCGCACGGCGGCGGATCACCGTCGGCCGTCAACGCGCTCGGCCGGTTCGGCTGGCATCTCGGGCTCGCCTTCCAGCTGGTCGACGACCTGCTCGGGATCTGGGGCGACCCGGCGGTGACCGGCAAGCCCGCGCTGTCCGATCTGCTGGCAGGCAAGAAAACGCTGCCGGTCGCGGCCGCGCTGGCCGCGGGTGGACGCGGCGCAGAGCGGCTCGTCGAACTCGCGTCCGCGCCGAGGGAGACCCGGGACGTCGTCGCCATGGCCGCGCTCATCGAGCGGCTCGGCGGGCGGTCGTGGGCACACTCCGTCGCCGAAGCCCAGGTGAACACCGCGCTGTCCTGCCTCGACGAGACGGGCGTCGCACCGGCGGCCCGTACCGACCTGCTCGCGCTCGCCACGCTGGTCACCGAACGGGACCGGTGAGGAAGCCATGCGCCCCAAGGCTTTGAAGATTCCCGACCTCGACCGCCGCTATCCGTTGCGCCGCAGTCCGCACTACGAAACGGTCGCCGACGAGTTCCACGCCTGGTTCCTCGAGCAGGGGCCGTTCACCACCGAGAAGCAACGCAAAGCCTTTGTCGCCAAGGACTATGCGTATCTCGTCTCGATCGCCTGGCCCGCCAGCGACCGGCGGACGCTCTGGGACCTCGCGACGCTAGCGGCCGCGCTGTCCGAACGGGACGACGAAGCCGACGCGGCCAGGGCGGGCGCGTCGCTCGGCAAGCTCCGCGCCAGCCTCGCGGATGTCAAGGCGCATCAGGCGACGACGTCCGAGCGGCGGTGGGGGCCGCTGCTCGCGAAGGTCTGGCGAAGCATGTCGGAGTACGTGACACCGCAGGTGATGACCAGGCTGGCCGACGCGATCTCCGGGTACCTAGAAGGCTGTATCGCCTACGACCTCAAGCAAATCGACGGGTACCGGTTCGGCCGCGTCGAGGACTACCTCGAGATCCGCGGCTTCACCATCGCGCAACGCGTCGACCAGGTGCTGACCGAGATCAGCCTCGGCATCGACCTCGGCGCGGCGCGCGAGGACGAACTCGTCAAGGAGTTGTGCCACCGCGATGTCGAGCGCGTGATCGTCTACCACGACCTGCTGTCGCTGCGGAAGGATCTCGCCGAGGGCGAGACCGAGAACATCGTGCTGGTGATCGCCGCCGCCGAAGGCTGCGATCTGCAGGAGGCCGTGCACCGGACTTGCCGCCTGCTGGACAAGAAAATGGACCGGTACGAGGAAAGCGCCAGGCGGCTGCGCCTGTCGCCGCTCGGCTGGCGCGATGACGTGTGCCTGTTCGTCGACGGGCTCAACGACTTCACCTCCGGGCTCATCGAATGGGCCACTTGCTCTGCGCGCTACACGCTGGGCGAAACCAGCCACTGGGCCACCAAGACGCAGATCGTGAGTGAGACGCCATGCCGATGACACGAGGACTACCGGTGCTGGGCCACGCGCTGCGGCTGGCACGCACGCCGTTGCGATTCGTCGAGTCCGCGCGGGACAGTGGCGACGTCGTCGTCTTCCGGCCGGGGCCCAAGCGCTGCTACCTGGTGAACGAACCCGCGCTGGTAAGGGAAATCCTGGTCACCAGGCAAAAGGACTTCGTCAAGGGCGGGCCGCTGTACGAGCAGCTGCGCGGACTGGTCGGGCAGGGGCTCGTCGCGTCGAGCGGGCAGCTGCACCGGCGGCAGCGCAGGCTGGTCCAGCCCGCCTTCCATCACCAGCGGATCGCGGGCTACGCCGAAGCCATCGCGGAGGTCGTCACCGCGACCTCGGACGGCTGGCACGACGGGCAGGTGCTCGACGTCGACCACGAGATGCACTCGGTGAGCATCGGCATCCTGTCGAAGACACTGTGCACCGCGCTGCCCGGCGACGAGTTCGCCGATGAGATCCGGCGGTCGCTTCCCGTGCTGCTGCAAGGAATCGCGCGGCGCGCGTACCTACCGGCCGGGTTCGTGCACAAGCTGCCGCTGCCGGCCAACCGCCGGTTCGACGAGGCGCTGACCGGGCTGTGCTCGCTGATCGACCGGCTCGTCGCGGCCTGTCACGCGGACCCGGTGGACCGCGGTGACCTGCTGTCGATGCTGACGCTGTCCGGGTCGATGACGGATCAGCAGCTGCGTGACGAGGTGATGACCATGCTGCTGGCCGGGTTCGAGACGGCCGCGACGACGTTGATGTGGACCTTGCGGGTGCTGAGCACGCGGCCGGACATCCAGCGGCGCGTGCACGAAGAGGTGGATGGTGTCCTTTCCGGGCGGCAGGCGGGTTTCGAGGACCTGCCGAAGCTGGGTTATCTGCGGAACGTGCTGCTGGAGGCGATGCGGCGGTATCCGATCGCCTGGCTGCTGACCCGCCGATGCCTCACGGAGACCGAACTCGGCGGCTTCCGGATCCCGCGCGACGCCGACGTCTTCTACAGCCCGTACGCGTTGCACCGTCACCCGGCGTACTTCCCGGAGCCGCACGTCTTCGACCCGGATCGCTGGCTTTCCGAGACCGCGCGGCCGTCACACGCCTATCTGCCGTTCGGCACGGGCACGCACAAATGCGTCGGCGAGTCCTTCGCCATGACCGAAATGCTGCTCGCGGTGGCCACCTTCGCGGCGCGGTGGCGGGTGCGGCCGATGCCGGGTCGTGCGTTCGAGTGGACGGCGACCAGCACGTACTCGCCGAAGGGCCTGCGGCTCATTATCGAAGCGCGGTAGCCAGATCGGTGCGCGCGGTGATGCCGAGCTTGCGGTAGACGCTGGTCAGGTGGATCTCGACGGTCCGGACCGCGACCTGCAGCCGACCGGCGATCTGGCGGTTGGTGTGGCCCTGTTCGGCGAGCAGTGCCACCCGGCGTTCACTGGCGGTCAGCGCGCGGGCGCCGGTGAGGTAGCCGCCGCGCGGGCGTCCACCGGCACGGCGGAGTTCGGTGTGCCCGCGCCTGGCCAGCGGCCCGGCGCCACAACGTTCGGCGAGCTCGGCGCCTTGGCGCAGCGCGGTTCTGGCGCGGGAAGCGGCGCCCGCCATGTGCTCGGCCGTGCCGAGGTCGATCAAGGCGTGCGCGAGGTCCAGGCCTTCGAGCAGGTCGACGGCCTCGCGGGCCAGCTTGAGGCCCGCCGCGCCCGGAGTGATGGACCCCGCGACGCGCAGGCTCACGCCGAGGCTGCGGCGCAGCCCGCTCGCGCGGGTGATCTCCAGCTCCTCGCGGGCGAGCGCACGGGCACGGGCGTGGTCGCCGAGCGCGTGGATGCCGGGCGCGGCCAGCGAACGCCAGTTGCCCATGGCCGGGTTGTCCCAGCCCCACGCCACCATCCGGCGGCCCGCTTCGAGCAGCGCGGCCGTGCCCTCGGCGATACGGCCGCCCGCGATACGCAGTTTTCCTTGCGAGAGCAGGAATCGGGCGCGGTTCCAGCCGTGGTCGCCGTCGTACGTCGGATAACGGGCCAGCGCACGCTCGGCGCGGTCGCACTCTCCACAAAGGACATAGGCGTCGACGAGACCGGCGATGAGCAACGGATCGTTGCGGCGCAGCAGCGGCGTCGGCGCCAACTCGAGCATCGACTCCGCCAGTGCAGCCGCCTTGGCGAGTTCACCACGGCGCAGGTAGGCGTCGGTGAGCAGAACGGCTCGGGGCAACCCGCGTGGCAGACCTTCGAGCACGCGGATCGCCTCGGGCACCTGGTCGCAGTAGAGGAGCGCGGCGGCCGCGGCGTTCGCGGCGGGGAAGATCGTGTAGTCGCTCGCCACGCCTTTGCCGAGCGTCAGGTTCGCCAGGCGTACACCCTCACCGATGTCACCGCGCGCGGCGCTGAGGAACGCGCGGATGGCGAGCAGCGCGCGTTCGCCGGGCGTGTCGCCTGCCGGGACGGTTTCCCAGCCGGCGCGCGGATTCCAGGTGGCGAGGTTGGCCGTGGCGAGCGCGAGCCGTTGCGCGGTCAGCACCAGCGCGCAGTCGCGGTCCCGGACGCGGATGGCCGCGCGTTCCAAGATCTCGTGGGCCTCGACGGGGCGTCCACCATGGGAAACCGCCTGCGCGAGCACGGCGTACGCCTGCGCGTACAGCTCGGGGTCCTGATGGGGGTCGATGCCGGCGGCGACCTCGGCCAGCGTGTCGGCGACCTGGCGGGCGTCGAACCACGGGGTGGTCGCGGCGAGCATGCCGAGCAGATCGCGGGGATCGGCCGGATGCTCCTTGAGCGCGCGGCACAGCAGCTCGCCCGCCTTGACGGCGTCCTCCCGGCTCAGCGCGGTCCGCGCCGCCTGCGCGAGCACGGTCACCCGCCAGACCTCGTGACCGGGCGCGGTCTCCAGCAGATGTTCCGCGATCTTCTCGGCCTCGGAGTCCTTGTCGTACAACAGTTTCGCCGCGTCCGCATGTGCTTTCTCGACCTCGTCGGCGGACATGCCGGCGAGCACGGTCTCGGCGGTGAACTCGTGCGCGAACCGGGGCGCGGCGCCGCCCGTGGTCAGCCCGGACTCGGCGAGCAGATGCGCTGCCTGCCGTGCTTCCGCACTGTCCATTTCAGGGGCATCGCCCGTGATGGCGAGCGTCCGCGCCATCTCCACGCAGCGTGGGGGCAGCTCGGCCAGTCGGTACCTGATCACGTCGGACAAAGCACGGCTCGCGTACCAGGCGACGGCTTCGACCTCAGTGGCCCCATGCCTGGCCAGGCTTTCCAAGAGCCGGTCGAGCATCTGCGGATTCCCGCCCGTGGCCCGGTGACACGCGTCGGCGAAGGATTCGGTCGTCTCACCGAGCCGGTCGGTCACAATGTCCCGGACAGCGGTCTCGGTCAGCGGCCTCAGCGACAACGTCCGCGCGGCCACGAACGCCGGGTCGTCCCGGAACGCCCCGCCGCGCCGGCACAGCACGACGAGCACGGCCAGCCCGCGCAACCGTCGCGCGAGATACGCCAGCCAGCCGAGTGACGCCCGATCGGCCCACTCGACGTCATCGACCAGCAGGAGCACCGGTTCCCGCTCGGCGAGATTCGCGAGCAGCCAGAACAACCCGTGCAGCGCGGCGAAATCCGCTTCGGGCGTGACGGCCCGCGGATCCAGCGCTCGCAGCGCCAGGTCCGCTGAGCCTGCCAGTAGTCGCGCTCGCTCGCCCGCGTCCGCTGTGGCCAGTACGGGTTCGAGCAGCTGCCGGACAAGCCCGAGCCCGAACTCACGCTCGGGCAGGCTCCCTTGTGCACGCAGTACCCGCATGCCAGGGGTCTGCGCGAGGTGATCGAGCACGGTGGTCCGCCCGATCCCCGGCGGCCCCTCGACCACGGCGACCGCTCCCCGCCCGTACCGCGCCCGCTCGGCGAGCGCGGACAACTCGGCCAGCTCGGCCTCCCGTTCGAGCATCATCCACCTCCCCTGCGCCCGTGCCTCCCTGCCCGGTTCACGTACCGCGCGGCCAGGAGGTTCACGACGGAATTCGTCCCATGAAAGCCGCGTTTTCCGGCCGAACGGAGGCTGACCACGGTGCCTCACCCTCGCTACGTTGTGAATAAATCACCGAGGGGAGCCCGGTATGTCACGAGTATTGACCGCGTTGCTCGGCCTGGCCTTGCTGCCGGTCGTCACCACACCCGCCGCCCAAGCCGCGCCACCCCCGCCGGCGGTATGCAGTGACGAACCGCGGGACCTGCCGATCGACGAGTTCACCGACTACCGGGAACTGGTCCGCGAACTCGGCAGGCTGGAGCGGGCGAGCAAAGGCCGGGTCAGTGTCAAGACGGCGGGCACCTCCACCCGCGGCAGGCTGATCCATCAGGTCAGCGTGGGCACCGGCCCGAAGGTCTTCCTTGTCTCCAGCGAAATCCACGGCAACGAGAAGACCGGAACCGACGCGATCCTGCGCATCCTCGACTACCTCGGCACCTCGGAGTCCCGCGAGGCACAGCGCCTGCGCCGCACGATCACCTTCGTCGCGGTCCCCAAGCTCAACCCCGACGGCGCCGAACTCGACCGCAGGGGCAACGACCTCTCCTGGCCCGAAGTCCAGCGCACCTTCCCCCAGCTCGCTGGCCGCCCGCCCGCCTGGAACTACCTCGACACCGAGTTGCAGGGCGACGATTACCGCACCCGCCCCGGCTTCGACGTCAACCGCGACTTCAACCCCGAACTCGGCTACCTACCCCGCGCCGAGGACTTCCCCGGCGCACCGGACCAGCCAGGCTGGTTCATCACCCCCGAGGCCCGCGCACTGCGTTCGGTCTACGTCGGCCTGACGGCTCAGCGCGGCAAAGTGCCCGACGTGTACGTCGACCTGCACCACCAGGGAGCCTGCGTCAAACAGGAGGGCAGCAACCGTTTCCTCGACGTGGGGATCGACTATCCCCCGTTGCCGGACAAGTTCTTCGAGCCGGGCCAGAAGTACGCCAAGTACCGCGACGTGTACACAAAGGACGCATCACGCCAGCTCGCGATCAGCGGCTTCAACGGAATCCGCGACGCCGGCTACCTCGGCGCCCGCTATCCCCACGACGCGGCCCGCGACCTGCCGGGGCAGGCTCGGTGCTCGTTCGCGCTGAACGGGACCGGGACCGTGCTGTTCGAGGTTCGCGGCCAAACCCAGACCCTGGGCCAGTGGCACCGGGAACACTTCACGCGGGCGGTCATCGCGGGGCTGGCGAACATGCTGCGTGACGTCAGCTCGGGGGCGGTGACGAAGATCGATCCGGAGAGCTTCGACGGCCTTCCGGCGACGATCGAAGGCTTCGGCACGCTCGGCGAAGCGGAGATCCTCGAGTAGCTGTGGGATTTTGGGTCGGGTTGGGTGGTGGGACTCTACTTCTTGAGGCTCGGACGGGCCGCGAGTGGTAACTCTGCTGCGTCCAACGGAGCAGAGTTACCACTCGCGCATGCCCTGTCGCTTTGAACGAGGGGTTCCCCTGGCCACACGAGGTCAAGGGTCGTGAGTGTTTAGACCGGTTAGAACCGGCCGTACCACTCACGACCCAGGCCTGGGTCAGTCCGACTCGGGAACGACCTGGCGGGGCTCAGGGAAATGGCAGGCCGCCAGGTGACCGGACGAAGCCGAGGTGAGCTGCACCAGCGGCGGTTCCTCCGACGCGCAGATGTCCTGGGCTTTCCAGCAGCGGGTGCGGAAACGGCAGCCCGATGGCGGATTGATGGGGGACGGGACGTCGCCGGTGAGGCGGATGCGCTCGCGGTGGGCTTCGCTGTCCGGGTCCGCTTCGGGGACCGAGGAGAGCAGGGCGTGGGTGTACGGGTGCTGCGGATTGCCATAAAGATCGGCGCGGTCGGCGACCTCCACGATCTTGCCGAGGTACATCACCGCGATGCGCTGTGAGAAGTGGCGGACCACCGCGAGGTCGTGGGCGATGAAGACGAACGCGATGCCCAGATCCCGTTGCAGGCGCTGCAAAAGGTTGACGACCTGGGCCTGGATCGAAACGTCCAATGCGGACACTGGCTCGTCCGCGACGATGAGACGGGGTTCGAGTGCCAATGCCCGCGCGACGCCGATGCGCTGGCGCTGGCCGCCCGAGAACTCGTGGGGGTAGCGGTTGTAGTGCTCGGGGTTCAGGCCGACCGTTTCGAGTAGCTCCTGCACGCGCTTCTTGCGGCCGCCAGGGGGGTCGATGTCGTTGACCTCCATGGGGCCCGCGACGATCGAACCGACCGTGTGGCGGGGGTTCAGCGAGGAATACGGGTCCTGGAAGATCATCTGGATCTCGGACCGGATCGGCGCCAGCTCCCTGCGCGACGAGTGCGTGATGTCGCGCCCGGCGTAGGTGATCTTGCCTGCCGTCGGTTCGAGCAGGCGGGCCAGCAGGCGGCCGGTCGTGGACTTGCCGCAGCCGGATTCGCCGACCAGGCCGAAGGACTCGCCCTCGTGCACGGTCAGGTCGATGCCGTCGACAGCTTGCACCGACCCGACGCGGCGCTTGAAGACCGCGCCGCCGCGGACCGGGAAGTGCATGGTCAGGTCAGTCGCTTCGAGCAAGGGCTGCGACGTCATCGGAGCGCCTCCTTGTCCGAAGTGGACAGATGGCAGGCCGCGGCGTGCTTGAGCTCAGTCGGCAAGAGTGGACGCTCCGTGGTGCACAGGTTTCCTGGTACGCGGCCGACATGGTCGCACCGCGGGTTGAACGGGCAGCCGTCCGGCAGGTCGATCAGGCTCGGCGGGGTGCCGCGCACCGGCACCAGCGGGACGTCGACGTCGCCGGTGAGATGCGGGATCGACGCGAGCAGGCCCCAGCTGTAGGGATGCGACGGCGTCTTGAGCACCTCGCGCACGGTGCCGCGCTCGACCGACCGCCCGGCGTACATCACCAGCACGTCGTCGGCCATCTGCGCGACCACGCCCATGTCGTGCGTGATCAAGATGATCGAGGTCTCGAACTCGGCCTGCAGCTCACGCAGCAGGTCGAGGATCTGCGCCTGCACGGTGACGTCGAGCGCGGTGGTCGGCTCGTCGGCGATGAGCAGGTCGGGGTCGCAGCACAACGCGATCGCGATCATCGCGCGCTGGCGCATGCCGCCGGAGAACTGGTGCGGGTAGTCATTGGCGCGCTTGGCCGGGATGCCGACCTTGCCGAGCATCTCGGCGGCACGTTTGCGACCGTCGCGTTTGGACGCTCCGGTGTGGCGCCGGTACGTCTCGGCGATCTGCTCGCCGATCGTGTAATACGGCGAAAGCGAGGTCAGCGGGTCCTGGAAGATCATCGAGATCCGGTTGCCGCGCAGCTCGCGCATCGACGACTCCGACGCTGCCGTCAGGTCGATGCCGTCGAAGAGGATCTCGCCGCCGATCTCGGTCTTCTCGGGGTTGTGCAGCCCGAGTATCGCCATGTTCGACACGCTCTTGCCGGAGCCGGACTCGCCGACGATGCCGAGCGTGCGGCCCTTGACCAGGTCGAACGACAGACCGTCGACGGCCTTGACCACACCGTCCTCTGTGGAGAAGTGCACCTTGAGATCGCGCACGGAGAGCAGGGTCATCACGTCACCTTGATTCGCGGGTCGATCACGGCGTAGACGATGTCGACGACGATGTTGGCCACCACCACGGCGGTCGCGGCGAGCAGCACCACGCCCATCATCATCGGCAGGTCGGAGGCGAACACGGAGTTCACCGCGAGCTGCCCGACCCCGATCAGGCCGAACGAGGTCTCGGTGATGATCGCGCCGGAGAACAGCACCGCGATGTCGAGACCGAGGATGGTCGCGATAGGACTCATCGCGCCGCGGAACGCGTGCTTGACGTACACCTGGCGGGTGCTCAATCCCTTGGCGCGCACCGTTCTGATGTAGTCCTCGTTGAGCACGTCCACCATGGACGATCGCGTCAGCCGCGCGTAGTACGCGGTGTGGATGATCGCCAGGCAGGTCCACGGCAGAATCAGCCCGGTCACCCACTGCGCCGGACTGTCGAAAAAGGACGTGTAGGTCGGCCGGGGCAGCAGGTCCGAGCTGTACACGAAGAGGTAGAGGAAGAACGGCGCCATCACGTAGATCTGCATCGAGCCGCCGATCAGCGCGAAGATCATCGCGATCTTGTCGGCGAGCTTGCCCTTGCGCAGCGCGGCGAGCATGCCCAGCCCGACACCGAAGACCACGAACAGCACCACCGCGCCGATGGTCAGCGAGATGGTCACCGGCAGCCGGTCGATGACCGTGTCGAGCACCGGTTCCTTGTTCACGAACGAGTAGCCGAGGCACGGCGCGTCGCAGGGCTTGTCGCCGATGACCCGGCCGGCGAAGATGCCGCCGAGGAAGACCGCGTACTGCTGCCAGATCGGCTGGTCCAGCCCCAGGTCCCGGCGGATCTGCTCGACCAGCACCGGGGTGCAGGACTTGCCACAGGACAGGGCGGCGACCTCGTTGCCGGGTACGGCGAAGAAGAGCAGGAACGTGATGGCGCTGATGATCATCAGGATGACCACGGCGCCCAGCACCCTGCGTGCCAGGAAAGCCAACATCGGGAGTCTCCGAAAAGGGGAGAGGGGGAGCGTGCCGTGCGGCCCGCTCCCCCTCCCTCAGTGGGTCAGGACTTCAGGAAGAGGTTCGCGAAGTTCAGCACGCCGTGCGTGTCGACGGACGCGCCGCCGACGTTCGTGCCGGACATGATGAGCCGCCGCGTGTACGCGTACGGGATCGCCGGGACCTTCTCCATGATCTTCGAGTCGAGCTTCGCGAACTCGTCGCCCTGCTTGATCGGGTCGTCGATCGCCAGGATGCGGTCGATCTCCTTGTTGATCTCCGGGTCGTTGAAGTGCGAGTTGTTCGGGCGGCCGTCGCCGATCTTGCGGCCGTCGTAGAGCTCCGGGTAGACCGTCACGCCGGTCGGCCAGTCCGCCGCCCACGAGGACCAGTACAGGTCCAGGTTGTTGTTGACGGTGTCGCGGGCGTCGTTGAACGTCTTCGGCTGCATCGGGATCTTCTCGACCTTGAAGCCTGCCTTCTCGAGGCCGTCCGCGATGGCGAGCGCCTCCTTCTCCCGGTTCGGCTGCTGGCTGTAGCCGAACGAGATCGACTGGCCGAGCTTGCCGGCGTCGGTCAGCATCTTCTTGGCCTTCTCCGGGTCCCCCTTGGGGTTGACGTCGGTGATGCCGGGCAGGTCGTACTTCTTCCAGCCGAGGTTGGCAGGCGAGCCGAGCGTGGTCGACAGGTCGCCGTAGAACGGGCCGCCGTTGGTCTGGCGCGCCTGCTCCTTCGGGAACGCGGTCAGCAGCGCCTTGCGCACGTTCACGTCGGTGATGCGGGTGGTGTTGATCGAGTAGACCTCCGACGCCGAGGTGGCGGTGTCGAGCACCTGCGCCTTGAGCTTCGGGTCGTTCATCACCTGGTCGATGCGCTCGGCGGGCACCGAGTGGTACAGCGCGGTCGCGTTCTTGTCGTCACCGGCGCCCGCGGTCAGCCGGTCGGTGATCTCCGGGGGCAGCGGGCCGAACTGGATGGTGAAGCCGTCGACGTACTGGTGCCGGATCGGGTCGGTGTTCGGGTCCCAGAACTCGTTCTTGACGAGCTTCAGCGACTTGTCGACGACGTGCGACTCGATCTTGTACGGGCCGCTGGTCGGCGGGTTCTGGTCGAGCCCGTCCTTGCTGTCCTTGGCCTTCTGCACCGGCACGGTGGTGCCGAGCGCCGCCGCGAACGGGAAGTCCGGGTGCGGCTTGGGCAGCTTGAAGATGATGGTCTTGGGGTCGGGGACCTCGATCTTGTCGTTCCCGAGTTCCTTGCCGTCGTACGGCCCGTTGTAGACCTTCGAGAACTCTTCCGAGTCGACCAGCCAGGTCTGGATGTACGGGAAGCCGCGGTTGTACTTCTCGTAGAACGAGCGCTCGACCGCCCACTTGAAGTCCGCGGCCACGATCGGGGTGCCGTCGGAGTGCTTGATGCCGTCCTTGAGCGTGAACTTCCAGGTCTTGCCGCCGTCGGTGGACTCACCGGTGTTGGTCGCCAGGTCGCCGACCAGCGTGGTCTTGTCGCCGTCGATCTTGTACATGGTCAGGCGGCGCGAGATCAGCTCGGAGATGGTCTGGTCCGGCGAGGTCTGCATCTGGCCCGGGTCGTAGTGGACCTGGTCCTGACGCCACAGCGCGGTGATCGTGCCGCCCTTGCGGGAGCCCGGAACTTCCTTGGCCGGGCCCTTCGACTGGGAGCCGTCCTTGTCGAGGGAGACCTTGCTGACCTCGTTCTTGGGCGCGTCGGTGCTCCCCGAATTCTGGCCACCGGCGCTGCAGCCGCCGACGAGCAGCGACGCGGCCATCGCGACGCCGACGATCTTCTTCGGTTTCATCTGTCTCCCTGACTTCTTAACGGTGTGACTTGGGGTCGAGCGCGTCACGGACGGAGTCCCCCAGCAGGTTGAACGCGAGCACGAACACGATGAGCGCGATGCCGGGGAAGGTCAGATAGGTGATGTCCGCCTTGATGTAGTCGCCGCCGTCGTGGATCATCCGGCCCCAGTCGGGGGTCGGCTCGACCATGCCGACGCCCAGGTAGGACAGCGCGGCCTCGGTGGTGACCATCGCGGGCACGTCCAGCGTCGCGACCACCAGGATCGGGGTCAGCAGGTTCGGCAGCAGCTCCTTGACGATGATCCGCCGCGACCCGGCCCCGGAAACCCGTGCCGCCTCGACGAATTCGCGTTCTCGCAGCGAGAGCACCTGGCCACGCAGCAGCCGCGCGACTCGCGTCCAGCCGAACACGGACAGCACGAGCACCAGCGAGGTCGCTCTCAGCCAGATCGGCGCCTCCTTGCCCGGCGCGATGAACAACGCGAGCGCGACCGGCATGAACGCCAGGTAGAACAGGGTCGACGGGATCGCCAGCAGCACGTCGATGATCCGGCCGATGAAGTAGTCGGCCTTGCCGCCGAGATAGCCGGCGGTGATGCCGACCAGAGTGCCGAAGACGGTCACGATGGCGACCACGACCAGCGCGATCAGCAGCGAGGTCCGGATGCCGTACACCAGCTGCATCAGCACGTCACGGCCCAGTTTCGGCTCCAGGCCGAACCAGAACTCGCCGTCGATGCCGCCGTTGGGCTTGACCGGGATGCCGGTGTCGGTCAGCAGGCCCGGCCGGTCGAGGCCGTAGTGGGTGTACGGATCCTTGCCGTACAGCCAGCCGATGACCGGCGCGCCGAGGCCGATCACGAAGTAGAAGAGCACGACACAGGCCGAGATCACGCCCGCTTTGTCGCGGCGGAACCGGCGCCAGGCGAGTTGCCCCGGCGAACGGCCTGGCGGCGGCTTTTTACCGCCGGTGGTGGTCACCTCGGTGACGGCCGCGGACGTCACTTCGGCGGAAAACAGCTCGGACACTTCTCCCCTGTCACCCGCATGGGTCAAAGAACGGGCGGAAATTTACGGTCCCAAGGATAGGGGCGTCAACCACCGATGGTTGGTTTTCCAGGTTACGAAATGGCTATGGCCGGTAATTAACTGATTTCTTAGGGTAATTGCACCCGAAAGCGTTTACACGTTTTCGGCGGCCAGCCCGATGGCCACGTCGATGATCATGTCCTCCTGACCGCCGACCAGGCCCAGGTCACCGCACCGGCGCAGGATTTCGTGCGCGGGCACCTGGTACCGCCCGGCCGCGCGCTCGGCGTGCAGCAGGAAGCTCGAGTAGACGCCTGCCCAGCCCTGCACGATCGCGTTGCGGTCCATTTTCGGCCATCGGTGCAGGTAAGGGCGTACGACCTCCTCGGCGGCGCTGATCACGGCGAGCACGTCGAGGCCGGTTTCGATGCCCATCCGGTCGAACACGGCGGCCAGCACTTCGGTAGGCGAATTACCCGATCCGGCGCCGAGCGCGCAGAGCGACCCGTCGATGTAGCGGACGCCTGCCTCGTAGGCGAGTACCGAGTTGGCTACACCGAGTGACAGGTTCTGGTGGCCGTGATAGCCGACCCAGGCCTCGTCGCCGACCTCGGCGACCAGCGCCTCGAAGCGGGCCTTCGCCTCGTGCATGAGCAACGCGCCCGCCGAGTCGGTGACGTAGGCGGCCTGGCACCCGGCGTCGACCATGATCCTGGCCTGTTTCGCGAGGTTCTCCGGCGGCGTGCGGTGGGCCATCATCAGGAACCCGGCGGTCTCCATCCCCAGCTCGCGGGCGACCCCGAAATGCTGGGGCGAGACGTCGGCCTCGGTGCAGTGGGTGGCGACCCTGACCATGTCGGCGCCGGCGTCGCGGGCGCGCCGGAGATCGTCGGCGGTGCCGATGCCGGGCACGAGCAGCACCGCGATCTTGGCGCGCTTCGCCTCGTCCCGCGCGGCGGCGATGAGCTTCAGCTCGTCGGTGCGCGAGAAACCGTAGTTGAACGACGAACCGCCGAGTCCGTCACCATGGGTCACCTCGATGACGCCCGCGCCGGCCAGGTCGAGTGCGCGGACGGTGTCGCGCACCTGGGTTTCGGTGAATTGATGTGCCATCGCGTGACTGCCGTCGCGCAAGGTCGTGTCGACGATCCGGACGTCGTGGGAGAATGCCGGTTTCACGCGATCAGCTCCCCCACGCGGACCGCGGCGGCGGTCATGATGTCGAGATTTCCGGCATATTCGGGTAGATAGTCGCCGTTTCCTTTGACCTCGAGAAAGAGCGCGACGCGGCCGTTCCCGTTCCAGTCTTCCCGTGGATCATCGAATTGCGGTTCGGCGCGCAAGGTGTAGCCGGGAACGTAGTGCTGGACTTCGGCGATCATTTCGTGGACCGAAGCGGTGATCGCGTCCTGGTCGGCGCCGGGGGAAATCGCGCAGAACACGGTGTCGCGCATGATCATCGGCGGTTCCACCGGATTCAGGATGATGATCGCCTTGCCCTGGCCCGCGCCGCCGACCTCGGCGACCGCGCGGGAGGTGACCTGGGTGAACTCGTCGATGTTCGCGCGGGTGCCCGGCCCGGCGCCGCGTGACGCGACCGAGGCGACGATCTCGGCGTACGGCACCGGGGTGATCCGGGAAACGGCGTGCACCATGGGAATCGTGGCCTGACCGCCGCAGGTGATCATCGAGATGTTGGGCGCGTCCAGGTGCTCGCGCAGGTTGACCGGCGGGCACACCATCGGCCCGAGATACGCGGGCGTGAGGTCGATCGCGCGGACCCCGGCCTCGGCGTAGCGCGGCGCGTGCGCGGTGTGCGCCTTCGCCGACGTCGCCTCGAACACCAAGTCCGGCAAGGGATCCTGGCTCAGCAGCCAGTCGACGCCGTCGGCGGACGCCTTGATCCCCTGCTCCCTGGCTCGGGCGAGCCCTTCGGATTCGACCACCCCGACCACATAGCCGACCTCGATCTCCTTGCTGCGCTTGAGTTTCGTCAGCAGATCGGTGCCGATGTTGCCGGGTCCGACGATGGCCGCGGTGATGGTCATGCCCCGACTGTCACGCCTGCGCGGGGCTTAGGGACAGTCTCCCGTTCCACTCAGCGGCACGGGACGTCGATGAGCAGGCAGGTGACATTGTCGAAACCGCCGGCGCCGTTGGCCAAGGCGACGAGTTCGGCGGCGGCCGTCTCGCGATCCGAATAGAGCGCGTTGTGGATCGCCTCGATCTCGACGTAATCGGTGAGGCCGTCCGAACAAAGCAGATAACGGTCGCCCGGCAGCGCGTCATGCCAGGCGAGATCGGGCCGGTGCGGCTCGGTGCCGCTCTGGAGCGCGCGCATCAGCATGTTGCGGCGGGGATGTTCCGCGGCTTCCTCGGCGCTCATCCGGCCCTCGTCCACCAGCGCCTGGACCATCGTGTGATCGCGGGTGAGCTGGCGCAGCTCGCCACTGCGCAGGAGATAACCGCGCGAGTCGCCGATGTGGCCGAGCTGGAAGCGGTTCTCGTCCCAGCGCATCGCGGTCAGTGTGGTGCCGCAGCCGAACGGGGCCTGCTCGTCGAGCCTGCGAGCGATCTCGGCGACGACGAAGCCCAGGTCGGTACCGGAGAACTCGCGCACCACGTCGATCGCGATGGCGCTGGCCAGGTCGCCGTGCCCGTGCCCGCCCATGCCGTCCGCGATGGCCTGCACCTGGGGAGTCAGGTAGGCGGAGTCCTCGTTGACCTGGCGGCGGAGTCCGACGTCCGTCGCCATGGTCAGCCCCAATCGTGTCATGGTCCCAGTAGACCAGTTGTGAAGTCAGTACACAAGCAGTTAGTCTGTGTACATGGACGCCACCGTCAATCTCGGCGACATCGCCCGGCTCGTCGACGTCGGGCGGGCCGCGGTCAGCAACTGGCGACGACGGCACGAAGACTTCCCGCGCCCGGTCGGCGGCACCGCGTCGAGCCCGCTGTTCTCCCTCGCCGAGGTCGAGGACTGGTTGCGCCGCAACGGGAAGTCGTTCGAGGTCTCCCCCGCCGACCGCATCTGGCAGCGGCTGCGCGCGGCGGACGACGACCTGCGCCTCGGCGAGCTCGTGGTCGAGGCCGGGCGCGAGATCGAGGACCGCGCGACGTTCGAGTTCCTCTGCCAGCGGTACTTCGAGGCGCATTCGCGGCGGTTGAACGTCACGCCGGTGGACGTCGCCGAGCTGATGGTCCACTTGGTCGGCGGTGGCCCGGTGGCCGATCCGGCGTGCGGCGTCGGGACGCTGCTGATGGCGGCGGGGTCCGGCGCCGGGCAGGAGCTGGACCCGGTCAGCGCCCAGATCAGCGGGCTGCGCGTGCCCGGCGCCGAGGTCGCCATCGGCGATTCCTTGCGCGCCAACGCTTTGGCGCCTGCCGACGCCGTGGTGTGCGATCCGCCGTGGCACGACCGGGCCTGGGGTTACGACGAGCTGATCGGCGACCCGCGCTGGGCGTACGGGCTGCCCCCGCGCGGCGAGCCGGAACTCGCTTGGGTGCAGCACTGTCTTTCGCTGGCCAAGCCGGGCGGGCGCGTCGCGATCCTGCTCCCGCTCGCCACCGCGAGCAGGCGGCCGGGCAAGCGGATCCGCGGGAACCTGCTGCGGGCGGGCGCTGTGCTCGGCGTGATCACGTTGCCGGGCGCGACCCGCGATCTCTGGCTGCTGCGCCGTCCGGTGCCAGGCGAGCCGCCGCCGTCGAAGATCCTGTTGCTGGAAGCGGAAAACCTGGCCGACATCGAGTCGGCGGAGCCGTCGACCCGGATCATCGACCTGCTCGACGACGACGTCGACCTGAGTCCGGCCCGCCATCGCGACGCCGACGTCGCCGCGGCCTTCGCCGATGCGCTGCAGCGGTTTCGGGCGGCCTCGCCGGTGCTGCCGTCGCTGGAACCTTCTGCCGGGACGCCGATGACCACACTCGGCGAGCTGATCAAGGCGGCCCCCGGCGACGAGCCGGTCACGTCGCCGACCGGGACCACGTATCTGATCGACCCGGAACTGCTCGATCCTGGGTTTTTGGCGGGCGCTTTGCGTGCCGCGCTGGCGAAACCGGCGTCCGGCTCCAGCAGGCTCGACGTCAAGCGGACGCCGGTGCCACGGCTGACTTTGGCGGAGCAGCGTGCGTACGGTGCGGCGTTTCAGCAGCTCACCGCGCTGGAAGAGACCTTGCGCGCGGCCACGGCGGCGGGGGACGCGCTGGTGCGGTTAGGCTTCGAAGGACTGCTGGGTGGGCGGCTCGGACCGCGTTAGGGGGTGTTTCCCGGAATGCTCATCGCCGACCGGTACGAGCTCGACGACCTGCCGCTCGGCCAGGGCGGGATGGGCGCCGTCCACGGCGGGCACGACAAGCACCTCGACCGCCGCGTCGCGATCAAGTTCCTGCGCCTGCCTGGCGGTCCCGAGGACGAGCTGACCCGGCGTTTCGTCCGCGAAGCCCGGATTCTGGCCAAACTGGAGCACCCTGGCGCGCCGATCCTCTACGACTTCGGCATGTTCGAGGGCCAGTTGTTCCAGGTCATCCAGTTCATCGACGGCATCACGGTCGCCGACCTGCTGAGCGAGCACGGCCCGCTGCCGGTGCCCTGGGCGGCTTCGATCGCCGCCCAGGCGAGCGCGGTGCTTTCGGCGGCGCACACGTTGTCGATCTGCCATCGCGATCTCAAGCCCACCAACCTGATGCTCTGCCCGGACGGCGGCGTCAAGGTGCTCGACTTCGGCCTCGCGGTCCTGCGCGAAGCGGACGTCGCGCAGTTCACGCGTGGCGGCCAGATACTGGGGACACCCGCGTACATGGCCCCCGAGCAGATCCAGCGTGGTTCGGCGGGCCCCCGGAGCGACTTGTACGCGCTGGGCTGCCTGCTGCACGAAATGCTTACGGGGCAACCGCTGTTCAGCGGGCCAACGGCGTACGCGGTGTTCGAGCGGCATGTGAAAGAGCGCCCGGCCCCGATCCGCGGGGTGCCCGCGGGCCTGAACGCTCTCATCGCCGGGTTGCTGGAGAAGGACCCCGCGCGCCGTCCCGCCGACGCGGTGGTCGTGTACGAGGGCTTGCAAGCCTTCGCGGCCGACCTGCCCCCACTCCCCGGCTTCGTCTCGGGCTCGACGAACCCGGGCCGCATGTACGCGCGCATGGTGGGCAGGGTCAAAGAGTCGTGAGTGGTACGGCCGGTTCTAACCCAATGCTGGGTAGTTGTTGGGCGGAAGGGCAAAGGTGTCATGTCGTGCTGGGCGACCTTGGCCTGCCTCAGCCTTGGCCACGACAGAGTGATTGTGGAGGGTTTGCGGTGACGGTTGCGGGCGAGTGGTAACTCTGCTCCGTTAGATGCAGCAGAGTTACCACTCGCGGACCCCCTCGTGAAGCGAGGGGCCCCCGAATGCGTACTACGCACCCAACGGCCCCCTCACTTCAAGCCCGCCCGAGGCCTACGGGCACCCCGCCGGACTTGGTAAAGGAATCCCTCACCAGCCAGCCACATTCGGCTTTCCGCGCAATAAGGCTTGACCTGCGTTGCCCATCGGCACGTGAGCACGTGAAACCCGAGTCGGCCGGGCCGTCCTCGGTGGCCCGGCCGCAAGCCTGCTTTGCGGGGCGGGGTGGACGGAATGAACGGGGCGTATGTGTCGCTCAGCGTTGCGAACGCCCCGTTCGCAACGTTCAACCACCCTGCGCCAGCGCGAGTGGTAACTCTGCTCCGTTAGATGCAGCAGAGTGACCACTCGCAGCCCGTCCGAGCCTCGCCCGGCACACAAGGCCGCCGAACCCCAGGAACATGATCAAATCATCCGCGACGGCATTTTTACCCACGAGAAAACCTGGGATGACCGCACGGTCGTTACTCTGAATAGCCCACGCCCCTAACATGCATTTCGCACCCCTACCGCAAAACAGGAGTGTTCAACTCGTTAGAACCGGCGTTACGGTTCCCCTTGAGAATTCTGGCCAAGAACTCGAGCCTCCCCTTTCCGCTTTCCCTCAAGGAGAACCTATGTCTGATTTCGAACTCGACTCGCTCGACCTCGGCGAGCTGACCGTGACCTCGCTGCGTGACACGGTCGCGCTGCCCGAGACCGGCGCGTCGTGGGGTTCCTGCTCCTGCCAGGGCTCCTCCTCCTGCAGCCAGCAGCCCGTCGACCAGTAAATGCCCGAACCGACAGCGACGCGGACATCGAATGCGTGCGGGGCGGTTCTCGCCCCGTACGCACTCGTCCGTGGTGCCGCGGCCGCTTATCCCGGCGAGCGCGCGGCGAGCGCTTCCTTCCGAGGGATTCAGGCCAGGTTGACCGTGCTCGAAAGCGAGCTGGCGGCACTCGCTCCGGTGCTCTGTGACGCTTTATATGTCAGTTCCGGAACCCATTCGGCCGAATTTCACCGCGAGGTCGTGCTGCCATTGCGGCGCGCGGTGTTCAACGGCCGCGAACCGGCGCTCGACCGGCTCGGCGATCTGCCGCACCGCGTTCCCGAGCTGGCCGCCTGGCTCGGCGCGCGTGCCGAGCACGAGGCCGCTTGTGAGCAGCTCGCCCAGCTCACCGCCGACGCGCTCACGGCCGATCGCGAAAACCTGACCGAGCTGTGCGCCGACCCGGCGTTGCGCAAAGCCATCGCGCTGACCAGCGAAGACCTGCTCCGAGCCATCCTGCGGGCGAGCGCGAACCCGGACAAGCGCGGCCGCAAGGCCGAGCCGACCGTGCTGCGCTACGCCTTGCGCGCCAGCACCAAGACCAGCCCGCTGTCATGGTTCACCTTCGTCGGCTGGGGCAGGCTCGACGACCACGGCGCGAGCACCGGCTGGCCGTCCGACGCGCACCTGGCGATCGTCACCACCGCCAATCGCGCGCTCGTCGAAACCTTCCTCGACGCCGTGCTCACCGAAGAGCGCAGCCGTGCGCTGCCCCACCGTCTCACCAGCGAACCCCGGATCGAAGACGGCCGCGCGACCTTCCTGCGCACCCGGCTGCAACTCGCGGGCGGGCGCTTCCTGACCTCGGCGGAAGACGAGGTGACGGTCGCCGACAACGCACCACTCGGGATCGTGACCACCTTGGCACGCAACGGAATCCTGCTCGACGATCTCGTCGCCGAACTCACCAGGCGACTCGGCAAACCAGCCGGCAAGTATGTCAGCCAGCTCGTCAGCGCCGGTCTGCTCGTCCCGTCAGCGCCGATCGACCCGCAGTCCGCCGACGCCGTGCGCGACCTCGCGGACTGGCTCCGGCCGGGCCCGCTCGCCGAGCAGCTCGACGGGATCGCCGACGCGACCGCGGCTTTCGGCACCACCGCGCCCGAACAACGTCAGCGAGCACTCAACGCGCTCGGCGCCCGCTGGACCGCGTTGTTCGAGGCGATCGGGCGCCCAGTACCGGCCGCGCCGGTACTCACCGAGGACGTGGTCATCCGCGAACCGTTGCCGCTGGGCGGTTTCCTCTCCCCCGACGACCACACCGCGCTCGGCGAGATCGCCGCGGTCGCCGAACGCTTCGACCTCGGCCACACCCTGCGCGCCGCGCTGCGCGAGCGGTTCGTCGCCCGTTACGGCGCCGGCGGCGTCTGCCCTCGGCCGTGGGAATTCGCCTCCGAAGTCCGTGACACGTGGAAAACCCTCGCTGTCGCCGAGCCGGGCCCGACCAGCGAACACCCGCTCGACGAGGTCACGCTTCCCGAAGCGCTGGTCCGCGAATCACTCGAAACGCCACCGCATCGCCCGATGTCGTACTCGTTCTTCGTCCAGAACGACCCCGGCACCGGCCTGCTCTGCGTCAATCACCTGCACGGCGGCTGGGGCCGCTTCACCAGCCGTTTCCTGCCCTCGCTCGACCCGGCCGCCACCGAGGCCGTCTCCCGGCAGATCCGCGGCCACCTTCCCAGGCCGGTCCAGATCCGCCCGGTCGGCGGGTTCAACGCCAACCTGCACCCGAAGCTGGTCGCGGACGAACTCGGGAACGACCCGCGCTGGTCGTCGCTCACCGAGTCCGACGTCGAGCTCTTCGACGACGGGACCGAGCTGCGCCTGCGGCTGAAGTCCACCGGCGAGCCGCTGGACGTGCTCTACCCCGGCTTCCTCGCGCCGGTCATGCTGCCGGACCGGCTGGCTCCGTTCCTCAACGACTTCCCGACCGGGCTGGCGACGTTCCGCTCGCTCATTCCGCGGCACACCAGCGAAATCCCCGGCGGCGTCCTCACCAGGACACCCCGGCTCCGGCACGGGAACGTCGTGCTGCGCCGCCGTCGCTGGCTGCTCGAAGCGGACACGGTCGACAAGCTGAGCGCCGACCTGGCTGCCGAGGACGTGCCGTTCCGCGCGGCCGCGAAGTGGCGTGCGCTGCTCGGGCTGCCCGAGCAGGTCTTCATCCACCCGGTGTCACCCGTCGACGGCGAGCGCTCGGCCGCGGGCCTGCTGAAGTACCTGCGGCAGCCGAAACCGCATCTGGCCGACCTCGGGTCCGCGCTGCACCTGCGCAGTCTCCGGAAGTGGCTGGCCAGGCACGAAAACGGGGTCGTGTTCGAAGAGGCGCTGCCCGCGGCGGGCGGGCGCGCCCAACCGAGACGGGCCGTCGAACTGGTCGTGGAGACCTATCGGAACGGAAGTCCACCATGGACGTGATCTGTCACTACCACCATCCGATCAAGGCACCGCTGCTGCGCGAGGCCATCCTCCCGATCGCGGAAAACCTGGCCGGGGCCGGAGTCGGCGTCCACCTCGAACGGCATTGGCTGCACGGCCCGCACATCCGGCTCGCACTGCGCGGCGACGAGGCCGAGTCGCACGCCGCCGAGGCCGCCGTCCGGTTGCGCAAGTACCTGAGCACGCGGCCGTCACCGGCGGAAATCGACACGGCGACGCTGCTGGCCGAGGCCGCCGAAGCCGGGCCGGTCGAACTGGTGGAACCGCCGTACGAGCCGATCTGGCCGGACAACACGGTCCGCGTCGAACCACCCGGCGACGCCAGGATGCTGCCCACGCTCGGCCCCGACGGCATCGGCGTCCGCACCGAACTGCTCCGGCTCGGCGTGCCCGCGGTCCGCGCGGCCTGCGAGTTCCTGGGTGATCACGGGGATTCCGCCGCGTCGCGGCTGCAGGTCGCGATGGTCGCGCTGACCGCGCACGCCGCGCGCTACCCGGCCGGGCTGACCGCCGGGTACCACTCGTATCTCTCGCATCTCGAAGACTTCCTCGCGAACGACGACCCGGACGGCAGGCTGGCCGCCCAGTTCGAATCCCAGTGGATGCGCCACCGCGAGCAGGTGCTGTCGCTCGTCGAACGCGTCACGAGCGGCGAAGAGACGTGGACCGCTTGGTCCGGCGCGGCCTGGCGGCACGTCGAATCCCGCCTCGACGCGGGCGCAGACCTGAGCGGCGGCGCGGGACGGCGACGCGAGACGTTCAGCGAATACCACCGGCTCATGCACCAGGCCGATCCCGAAGGCGCGATGCGCGTGCGGCCGGACATCCTGACCTACCGGTGGTGCACGAACATGCTCTATCAGCTCCTCATGCTCTGCGACCTGCGGCCGCTGGAGCGTTATCTCGCCGCCTATCTCGTCACCCGCGCGGTCCCGGTGCTCACCGGTCACGACTGGCGCGCCGAGATGGCCACCGCGATCCGGAGCAGGCGATGACCCGCCTGCGCCCAGGGGTCCGGGCCACCGCCGTCCGGGACGGGGTGCACGTCCGTGGCTGGTCGGGCAGCTTCACCGTGGCGGGCGCGAGTGCGGTTCCCCGGCTGTGGCAACGACTCGAGGACGCGCTGCGCCTCGGCGACCCGGACGCGCTGCTCGCCGAAGCCGGGCCCGGCGCGCGGCGGGTGCTGACGACGCTGCTCGACACGCTGGCTGACCACGACATGCTGGTGTCCGAAGAGGACACCGACGATTGGTTCGGCGCGATAGCACCACGTCCGGGCGTCGCCGCTCGGACGGCACGCGGCCTGACCGTCACCGTGCGCGCGGCCGAGTACGACCTGCTGGCGGCCGCGGTGTGCCGTTCGCTGTCCCGCTTCGGCACGGCGACGACCAGGATTCCCGGTCCGCGCGGCCCGGTGATCCTGTCCACTGTGGACCATGCGGTGGCGGTGGGTGAAGGCGGCGGCACCGCGTTCGTCTCCGAACCGGGTTCTCCCGCCCGGGCCAGGACCGATGCTCGCGCGCTGGCCGCCCGACTGGGTTTCAAGCGCGCGGAAGCCGCTTCCGAGCCGCTGATCTCACTGGTCGCCGGCGCGGCCGTGCAGCGGTTGCTGGCCGCCGCGACCGGGCTGCCCGACCCCGCGACCTACGGCGACGACCCCCGGCTGCTGCCAGGCTGTGCGGCGGTACTCATCGCCACCGCGAACCGCGCGGAGTATCACCCGTGGCAGCCGCGTCTCCAGCCGACCACGCTGACCGAGGCACTGCGCCTCGTGGAGGCATTGGGAGACAACAAGATCGGCTGCCTTCCCGAGTCACTGCCCGAAGCACTCCCCCAGCTTCCCGTCGCACTCGCGCGGTGCGGGGATGTCTTGTCGGGCGCGGTGCGCACCGATCTGGCCCGGCTCGAAGCCGCCTGCGGCGCCGCCGAACTCCTGCTCGGCGTCGAGACGGTCGGCGTCAACCGCGAGCACGCCGAAGGCCGGGCACTGCGCAAGGCCGCCGCGAAGCTGACCGAGGGCGTCCACCGTGCCGAGATCCAGGGCATCGTGGCGATCGAGGCCACCAGGGAGGACGCGATGAAGTTCGCTTCGCTGGCCGCGACCGGCCGGGCACAGGCTCGAATCGCCGGGTTGGAACCAGTACACCTTGCGGCTTCCAGTGGTGCACTGTCCACTTTGACCGGTGTGGATATGCCTTGGCTCAAGGAAATCGCCGATCGAGAGGCCCAGCTGCGGCACAGGCTCACTCAGCTCGTCGGGCCGCAGCCGTTCCTCACGCTCGGGGAAATCGCATGATCGACGCACTCAGCGAGACCCTCCCGGTGCTGACACTGACCGAAGCGCTCGCCGTCACCGACGGCTCAGCCGTGGTGGTGCTGGCCGACTGGACTCCGCGCGAAGCCTCCGCGCTCGCCAGGCATGCGTCGCGCACAGACGTCCTGCACCTGCCGATCCGCTTCGACGGCGCGCTCGTCCTCGTCGGGCCGGTGCTGCGCCGAGGCGCCGTCGGCTGCCTGCACTGCGCGGAGAAGCAGCGCATGACGACATCGCGCACCCCGCGCCATGACCCTGACCTGCTGCTTGGCGGATTACCGTCCCCCGCGCTGCTCGACGGGATCGCCGCACTCGCCGAGTCGATCCTGCTGACCCCGGAGCCCGGCGTCGTCTGGACTCTGCACGGCGGCCGGGGCACCTGGTCGCGGCACGACATCCGGCCGATCGGCGGCTGCGACGTCTGCGCTCCCCTGCCCGACGACGAACCGGAGCGGTTCGCGCTCGAGCCCCGTCCGCTGCCCGATCCCTCGGTACTGCGCCAGCCGAACCCGCGAACGTCCCTTGAGGACCTGCGCAAAGCCTTGCACGACCCGGTGTTCGGCCCGATCGAGCACGTCTACCGCACCGAGGACTCGGTGTTCGGATTGACCAGCGCGCTCATCGCCCGCGGCCTGCCGTTGCCGGAAGGCGGATTCGGGCGCGGCGCCGACTTCCACAGCAGCGAACGGGTCGCGCTGCTCGAAGCGCTCGAACGCTACGCCGGCGCGCAGCCGACCGGCCGCCGGACGGCACTGCGTGCGTCGTTCGCGGAGCTGGGGCCGGACAAGGCGCTCGACCCGGAACGGCTGGGCCTGCCCGATCCCGCCTACCACGGGCATCCGTCCGCGCCGACCGTGCCGTATCACCCTGACCTGGAACTCGCCTGGGTGCACGGCTGGTCGCTCACCCGCGATCGCTCGGTGGCCGTGCCCGAACATGTCGCCTACTGGGATCCGCCCGGTGCGGCGCGGGTGGTCTACGAGTGTTCCAACGGCTGCGGGCTCGGCAACAGTCCCGAGGAAGCCGCGCTGTACGGGCTGTTCGAGATCGCCGAACGCGACGCGTTCCTGATGGCCTGGTACCAGCGCAAACCGTTGCCACCGGTCAGGATTCCCGGCGACCTGGTCACGGCCACACTGGTCGGGCGGGCGAGGGACCTCGGCTACCGGGTCACGGTCGTCAACGCGACCAACGACTTCGGCATCCCGGCCATGGTCGCGATCGCCCGTTACGAGGGCGACGACCAGGACGCGCCCCAGGCCTTCATCGCGGCGGGCGCGCACCACGACCCCGCCACAGCCGTCCGGTCGGCGATCTCCGAGCTGGTGTCGAATGTCGGCTACGTGACCAGGCGTGCCGCCGCCGAACCCGGCTGGCGTGACCTCGACCGGCTGCGACGGCTCTTCGCCGAGCCCGAGCTGGTGCTGACGCTCGACGACCACGTCGGCGTCAACACGCTGCCGGAAGCGTTGCCGCGTATCGAAGCCCTCATCGCGGACCTGCCCGAAGCCCCGCTCGCGGAGGCTGAGCCTGTGCACGATCTGACCGGGTTGCTGCGCGCGACCGTCGACCGGCTGGACCTCGAAGTCGTGGTGATCCGGCTGGACGAGCCCGGCGCCCGCGACCGGCTCGGCCTGTCATGCGTGAAGGTGGTCGTGCCCGGCTCGATCCCGATGACCTTCGGACACGTGAACCACCGCACCCGTGGCCTGCCACGGCTCGGTGCGGACGTGTTCGCCGACCCGCATCCGTTCCCGTGAGGAGCCGCGCCGTGGAGTGGACCAGCCTGCATTGTTTCCTGCACTGCACGCCGGAGGCGGCCGACGAGTTCCTGCTGTCCGATGTCGCGCCGCTGCTGACTGACCGGTCATGGTTCTTCATTCGCTACGGCGAGGGCGGGCCGCACCTGCGGATCCGGGTGCGTGACGCCGATCCGGACCTCGCGGACCGGCTGCACGTGCTGGCCTCGAAGCTGCCGGAGCTGGCGGGCCCGTGGCCGTCCAAGCACGGCGAGGTGCGCGAAATCCCTTATGTACCAGAGACTTCCCGCTACGGTGGCCCGCTGGCGTTGCCGATCGCCGAAGCGGTGTTCACCGAATCGACCCAGGTCGCGCTGCGGGTGATCTCCGAAACGCCCGTCCGCTCGGAGCGGCTGTCCGTCGCGACGACACTCGCCGTGGCGACCGGGCGCGCGCTCGGGATGGACCGGCTGGAGACCGCGCGCTGGCTGCGCAGGCACGCCCGCAGCTGGCAGCACGCGGGAGGCGTCTCGCTGCTGCCCGCCCCGGTGATCCACGCCAAGGTCAACGCCGTCTACGCGGGCCAGCGGCAGGCGCTCATCCGCCGGATCGAAGACGCGTACGCGCCCGACTGGTCGGACGCGGTCGGCTCGGCGGACGCGTCGCTGGACCTGGGCGAAGCGCGGACGTGGGTGTGGGCGTCGCAGCTGCACATGCTGCTGAACCGGATGGGCGTGGTGCCGGACGAGGAACGCGCCGTCTGCCTGCTGACCGCCCGAGCGCTGCTCGACGACGACGAGACGTTCTTCGGCGAGGACGGCCCCGACACGCATTACCTGGAGCACAGCAAGTTCCACATCGGCGCCCGCGCGGAGTCGGCGGCGAAGACCATCCCTGTCCCGGAACGCTCCGGCGGCGTCCCGCTGCCGCATTCGCCGCTCCCGCCGGCGCTCATCGGCGAGACGCTGACGCGGCGCGTGTCCACCCGCGGCGCGTTGACCGGCAGGCTCACCGCGAACGATCTCGGCACGCTGCTGTGGAACGCGCACGCGGAGACGCATCGCACGGGCGGGCACGGGCACCGGCCGTACCCGAGCGCGGGTGCGCTGTACACCGCGCGGCTGCGGCTGTTCGCCATGGCGGTCGACGGCGTCGAGCCCGGTTGCTACGAGGTCGTTCCCGAAAACCGGGCACTGAAACGGGTCGGCCGTCTTCCGTCCACTGAGGACTTGTCGGCGTTGTCGGGATACCTGCTGCGGCCGCCGGACGACCCGTACGCGATCAACATCGAAGCCGCGCCGGTGATGCTGGGTCTCTACGCCGACCTCGGCGTGCTGCGGCAGCGTTATGGCTTGCGGGCGTTGCGGCTCGGGTTGCTGGAGGCCGGCCATCTCGCGCAGACGCTGCTGCTGGTCGCCGCGGCGCTCGGGCTCGGCGGCACGCCGATCAACGGGTTCAACGACGATCTCGCGCACGAGCTGCTCGGTCTCGACGACCTGACCCAGCCGTTGCAGTACCTGGTCCCACTGGGCAGGCTGTGAGGTGCCGTTGAGCGGGAAGGGGTGGTCTGCACCACCTCCGGCCTCCTACCGTGGTCAGCGAGCCACAACGAGGAGGCACCCGTGTCGAAGCTCGGCCGTCTGCTGCTCGCCGGTGCCTGTGTCACCGGCATGGTCACCTTCGCGCCATCGGCGTCGGCGCGTGTCCAAACCACGCTTTACGCGTCACCGTCGGGATCCGGCTCGGCCTGCACCCAAGCCGCGCCGTGTGATCTCGACGGCGCGCGGGCGCAGGCTTCCGCGCTGACCGAAGGCCAGAGCGGTGACATCGTCGTCTACCTGCGTGGTGGGACGTATCGGCTGACCAAGCCGGTGAAGCTCGGGCCCGGCGATTCCGGGCGCAACGGGTTCACCGTGGCGTATCGGGCTTTCCCTGGTGAGACACCGGTTTTGAGCGGCGCGCAGCGGGTCACCGGCTTCGCGCTGCACGATTCGGCCAAGAACATCTACAAGGCTTCGGTGCCCGCGGGGACCGAGACGCGGCAGCTGTTCGTCAACGGGAAGCGGGCCGAGCGGGCACGGACCGCGCTGGACGCGACGAAGTTCACGGCGACCTCGACCGGGTTCACCACCACGGATCCGTCGTTCGCGAAGTTCACGAACCAGTCCGACGTGGAGATCGCGCAGGACAACAAGTGGAAGCACATGCGCTGCCCGCTCGCGTCGATCACGGCCTCGGGCGGCGGTTCGGCCTTGAAGGTGCAGCCTTCGTGCTGGGACAACAACAACACGCGTGTCATCAACCGGCAGTTCCCGTTCAACGGCAACGGCTTGCCCAAGCTCGACGGCGTGACCTGGGCCGAGAACGCGTATCAGCTGCTCACGAAACCCGGTCAGTGGTACCTCGACCGCGGCGCCGCCACGCTGTACTACATCCCGCGCGCCGGCGAGCAGATGACGACCGCCGAGGTCGAACTGCCGGCGCTGGAGAACCTGCTCTCGCTGACCGGGACACCCGGTCATCTCGCGCCGGTGGACGACTCCGACGCGCGCGCTGTCTACAAAGGATCGTGGTCGGTGTCGTCAGGCCGCGCACTCGGCGACTTCGGCGACGGCGTGCACGTCACCAAGTCGAAGGGCGCTTCGGTGACGTTCACCTTCACCGGCACCGGCCTCGACGTGCTCGCCGAGACGAACACCGATCAGGGCACGTTCAGCGCCACGGTCGACGGGAAAGCGTCCAGCGGCACCGAAAAGGGCGGCACGCGGCTCGCGCAGCAGGTCGTGTTCTCGGTGAAGGGGCTCGCGAAGGGCGCGCACACGGTCACGCTGACCAGCACGAGCACGGCGAACTTCCTGGTCGACGCGTTCGCGGTGACCCCGGACGTGGTCGCGCCGGTGCACGACGTCACGGTCAGCGGTCTCACCTTCACCGGCACCACGTGGCTGCTGCCGTCGGCGGATGGCTATGTCGACAATCAGGCGGGCATCCAGTGGGCCGCCAAGGCCCCGCACGATCCTCTCAAGACGGCCGCCGCCGTCGAGGTCCACAGAGGACAGAAGATTTCGTTCACGGGTAACACTTTCACACATCTCGGCGGCGCCGGGCTCGCGTACGCCGACGGCACGCAGAACTCGTCGATCGACCACAACACGTTCAGCGACCTCTCGGGATCGGGCATCGCCGTCGGCGAGGTCGACGACTACTACCTCACCGACACCGCGCGGATGACGTTGTCGGACACGATTTCCGACAACACGATCGACGCGCCCGGCCAGGATTACCGTGACGCGGTCGGCATCTGGGTCGGGCACAGCAGGCAGGCCACGGTGACGCACAACGAGGTCCGGCACGCGCCGTACTCCGGGATCTCGCTCGGCTGGGGCTGGGGTTACGCGTCACCATGCGACTTGCAGGCCAAACAGGGGCTGACGACCTGCCGTCGCGGGACCATCTACTCAGGACAGAACAAGATACTCGGCAACCGCGTCAACGACGTGATGCGCGTGCTGCACGACGGCGGCGCGATCTACACGCTCGGCGGCCAGTCCGGCTCCGAGTTCGCGGGCAATTACCTGAGCCTGGCGCCGAATAACAACAACATGGTCTACCACGACGAGGGCAGCGCGTACTGGAACACGCACGACAACGTGATCAGCAACAGCACCGGCCGCTGGGTCGGGATGTGGACGCCGACCATCCACGACATCTCGATCCACGACAACTACACCGACAACGCCGAGGTGAAGAACAAGGGCACCAAGGTGACGATCACGGCGACCACGGTGGTCACCGGCGGCAACTGGCCGTCGGCGGCGAAAGCGATCATGGCGGCCGCCGGGCCGAGGTAACGGTTTTCCCGCACACTGGAGTGCATGGGAATCCTCGACGGCAAGGCGATCGTGGTCACCGGCGCGGGCCGCGGCCTCGGCAGGGCGTACGCCGAGCACGCGGCGGCCGCGGGCGCCGCGGTGGTGGTCAACGACGTGCACGGCGCCGAAGAAGTCGCCTCGGGCATCCGCGAGGCAGGCGGCCGCGCGATCGCGGGCCCCCGCTCGGTGGCCGACCCCGGGCAGGCCGTGGCGCTCATCGACGACTGCGTCCGTGAGTTCGGCGCACTCGACGGCCTGGTCACCAACGCCGCGGTCAGCTATCACACCCCACCATGGGAAGACGACGACCCGGCCAGGATGCGCGAGGTGGTCGAGGTCAACATCCTGGGCACGCTCTACTGCGGCACGGCGGCGGCCAAGGTCATGCACGCACAAGGCCACGGCGCGATCGTCAACGCGGCCTCCGGCTCGATGCTCGGCCAGGGCCGTGCGGCGGCCTACTCGGCCTCCAAGGGCGCTGTCGCGTCGATGACCTTCTCGTGGGCGGCGGACCTGGCCGAACACGGCGTCCGCGTCAACGGCATCTGCCCGCGCGCCTGGACCCCGATGATGGAGGCCGACCCGAAGGCCGCGATCCGCAGCAACCGCGACGAGACCCCGGACCGGATGGCCCCGCTGGTGACCTACCTCCTGAGCGACCTTTCGGCGCGCGTCAACGGCCAGCTGGTGCGCTTCGCGGGCGACAAACTGCACATCGTCCGGCAGGCGGGCATCAAGGAACCCGTGCTGTCCAACGAAACCTGGGACGTCTCTGACATCGCCGCCGCCTTCGAGCGGGAGCTGAAGGTGGAGGTCAGGTCGGCTCGCAACTGGGCGGTCTGACGACTCGCCCAACGCTTTGGGGTCGTGAGTGGTACGGCCGGTTCTAACCGGCCAAAACACTCACGACCCTCGTGCAAAGGTCCCCGCCTCACACCCACCCGGAACTGAACGGGTGGGTGTGAGCGCGCCTGTGTCCGCACGCTCACGCACCGTCGCCGTTTTCACGGCATGCAACCTGCACCTAACGCCCTGAAGTGCTGATCTGTGCCCCTTGTCACCCGGACGTGACTTTGGCGTTGCCATTTCGTAATACTCGGCTCGCCCCGAGAATCCCCGATCGAATAAGTGAGCAGAAAATGGCAGGCCGACATAGCAAGAAGCCCGCGGCATGGAAGTTGCCGACCGGACTAGCGACTTCCGTGACGGCAGGGCTCGCTCTGACGTTCTGGCTCACCAGCGGCCCAGGCGGCGAAGCCGTCGCCAACGGCGGCGCGAACCTGGCGCTGCAAGCCCCGCTGCACACCACGGTTCCCACCACGTCGTCCTCGTCGTCGGTTCCCCCGACCCCGACGCCGACCTCGACACCCCCGCCGAGCACCACCGAGCCGCCGAAGACGAGCGCTCCGGTCAAGAAGGCTCCTCCCCCGTCCAAGGAGTGCTCGACCAGCCTGAGCGGCACCAAGCCGTACGTCGCGCAGGTCGGCAACCACGTCAAGGCCAAGTTCGGCATCGACGAGGTCGGCGGCGTCGCGAGCCGCGCCGGCGCGAGCGATCACCCGGCCGGTCTCGCGCTCGACTTCATGGTCGACACCGCGACCGGCAACCAGGTGGCCGAGTACGTGCTGGCGAACCAGAAGGACTTCGGCGTCAGCTACGTCATCTGGCGCCAGCGCTACAACGACGGCAGCGGCTGGTCCGCCATGGAGGACCGCGGCGGCGCGACCGCCAACCACATGGACCACGTCCACGTGTCGTTCAAGTCCGGCGCCAAGGTCAACGTCTCCTGCTAAAAGGTCGTGAGTGGTATGGCCGGTTCTAACCGGCCATACCACTCACGAGCCCTAGGAGACGACCAGCGCGTAGTCGGCGTCCGTGGCCGCGGTTTCCTTGTGTGCGTCCACATTGACCTGGGTCGCGAGGACCTCGACGGTCCACGTGCCCGCGGCCGCGCTCTGCAGCAGGACGTTCTCGACCGTGTCGACCGTGTTCGGCACGCCACCCGAGGTCGAGAAGTTACCGGCACGCAAGCCATTGTTGCCGTAGTACACGGTCCCGTCCGGCGCGGTGACCTTCAAGGTCAGGTCGTTGACCCGCGCGACCGAAGCACTCGGTGACCCCGCCGGGTCCGTGTAGGCCAGCGTCGCCTTGAACGGCTTGGCCGCGCTCACGTTCACCGTGTACTTCTTCGACTGGCCGGTGCTCAGCAGATCCGTCTCGTTGACCAGCACCGGCAGCTTCCAGCCGTTCGCCTTCGCCGCCTCGTGCAGGGTGCGCAGGTTCGCGGTGCCCCAGCCCTGGTGCGTGCGGGTCATGTCACTCGTGGTGCCGGTGAACGGGAACTGATCGGCGCCGTTGATGAGCAAGGCCTTCGCGGTGGCCGCGTGCGGGCGGCTCGCGAAGACGTCGCGGGCCTTGCCGGGTCCGCCGTCGAAGACGCCGTCCGCCCACATCTGGAACAGCAGGCCCGCGTTGCCGCAGGTGATCGGGGTCGCGCCGCTCGTGCCGCCGAACGAGGCCGTGTACGAGGTGTTGCTCGACGACGACGTCGTGTCGATGCGGTCGTAGTAGTTGGACAGCTCCGGCTTGATGCGGCCGTCGGCGGCCGGGCCGATGCTGGCGCCACCGTTCCACTTGTCGTCGGTGCGGCTCAGCGTGTTGTAGTGGTACTGCCCGCCGACCGAGAGCACGTTCTTCGCCCACGCCTGCGGACGCGACTGCGTCGAGCCCGCGTTGCTCTGGGACTGGCAGATGAGCAGGTCGTGGTCGAACACGATCCGGTCCATCTCGGCCGACACCGAGGTGTACGCCGTCGTCAGGCCGCCGCCCCAGCTGTTGCTCTGGAACACCGCGCGGTACGGGCCCGCCGGGTCGACGAGCTGCTTGGTGTGGCCGTAGCGGTCGGACTTGTTGTTTGTGGCGAAAATGCCCTGGCCTTCCGGGAGCAGGCCGCGGTGCGGCGCGCTCACCCCGGACGCGAAGATCTCACCGTAGGTCGAGGTGCCGTGGCCCGTTTCGTTCGAGTTCGAGCCGTGCAGTACCACTGGCTTGGCCTGGAATTCCTGGTGTGTGGCACGGAGTCCGCCATCCATCACCTCACCGCGCACACCCTGGCCGCGGTACCCGGCGACGGTCTCCAGGTAGTTGGCGCCGCCCGATTCCCGCGCGTTGGCCATATCGGTCTCGGGGTCCGACACCGCGCCGACCGCGAGCACCTCGGGCGACTGGGTGATCGCCGAAGCCTGGCCCGCGCCGAGTACGGCGACGATGTGCTGGCCGCTCTCCGAAATCGCCTCGACGCGCCCGCCGAGCCGCAGGATCCGCTCGGCGATCACGCGCTGGTCGGCGGCGTCCGTCTCGACCAGCGTGACGAGATAACGTCCCGTCCCACTGGCCGAGAGTTCGAGTTTGTCCGACGGCCGATATTCACCGAGCCAGCGGACGAAATCCAATTCCGAGACCGATTTACGCGCTTTTTCACTCATGCGGACGACGTAAGCGAAATCGGGAATATAGGAACCGATTCGCACGCCGAGTCCACGCAATTTCTGACGTTGCGCGTCGGTGAGGCTGTCGCGGACCTGTAGCAGGTAGGCGCCGCGCCAGCCCGCCGATGCCGTCGCCGACCGCTGCGCGAGCGGGTCGAAGGTCCGGCCGGCCAAATGAATCAGCCGGGTTTCGCCGGGAGCCGCGGCCTCCGCGACCGTGGGCAGCGCGCCGGTGAGCAGGATTACGCCCAGCATGGGCGCCAATAAACGGGCAGACCTCGGCCGTGGCATGAATTACCTCCGGGGATCAGCGGGGACGCGGATCAGACATTACCGGCGAATTGCCAGTTGATCAGCCGCCGAACGGCCCAGGAGGTGATTATCCAACCAAGGGAAATGGCGTATTAACTGTTAACGACGGCGGCAGAATTGCCGTCTCGGCCATTGATCGGGACCGGCAGGATCCGTGCGATGTTCCCCGCCGCCCGCATGCTGGCCGCCGCCGTCCTGCTCACCACGCTCACCGCCTGCGGCGGTTCGGACACCCCGCCCGCCTACAAGATGACCGGGGACGCCTGCGCGGCGACCGACACCGCGGACCTGGCGGCACTCACCGGCGACACTTCGGCCAAGGGCCAGGCCGAGCAGCTGAAGCCGGGTCTCACCGGCGGCGCCTGCAAGTGGACCTTCGACGGCGGCAAGGGCTACGTCATGCTCAACACGTTCATCGCGATCCACCCGTCCGCCGAAGCGGCGAAGAAGATGCACGACGATTTCCGGGTTTCCGACGCGAAAGCCGACGCGTCGAGCGAGGACAAGACCGTGACCGACGTGAAGGAGCTGGGCACGACCGCCTACCTGTATCGCGAGCACGACGACAAGAGCCCGTGGAAGCCTGTCGACCAGTGGCCGTACAAGTTCGGCGTCCAGCACGGGACGCTGACACTGACGGTCCTCGCCAACGGCTACGCACGCGAAGCCGTTGGCTGGCCGTCGAAGGAGCAGGAACTTCAGGACAAGGTCAAGGCGACCGCGTCGGGGATCATGAAGAAGCTGGCTGGCTGACCTCGGCGAGCAGGCCGTCGAAGCCGCCGCGGATGCCGTCGGCGAGCAGCTGGACGTCGGGCACGCCGTCGAAGTCCGCGTTGACGCCGAAGGTGATCTGGTCGAGGTAGGAGAAGATGCCGATCGAGATCCGCATCGTGCTGGCGATCGGCACGTACGGGTACATCTCGGTCATCGGCCTGCCGAGGAAGTAGAGCGGCACGCGCGGGCCCGGCACGTTCGTGGTGACGGTCTGCAGCAGCTGCTGCGGGAACCGCATCGCGGTGCGCGAGCCGAGTGCCAGCAGCGTCGGCGCGGCGAAGTCACCGAGCCCGGTGAGGACGTCCGCGCCGGCGGCCTGGCGGCTGCTCTTGAGGTCGTCCATCTGCGCGCGGATCGCGGTGAGCCGCTTGAGCGGGTCCGCCTCGCTCACCGGGAGGTTGACCAGCACCGCGCTCACCCGGTTGTTGAGCTTGTTGTGCTCGTCCTTGGACCGCATCGACACCGGCACCATGGTCCGCACGACCATGCCGTCGGTCAGCTCGCCGCGCTTCTCGAGCAGGTCACGGAACCCGCCGCTGATCGCGGTGAGGATGACGTCGTTGACCGTGCCGCCGGTGACCTTGCGGATCTGCTTGATCTCGGCGATGTTCGCCTTCGCCCACACCCAGCGCCGGTGCGGCCCGATCGGCCCGTTGAGCGAGGTCGCCGCGCGGGTGGTGAGCCGCTTGACGGTGCCGGGCAGGCTGCCCGCCAGCGCACGGCCGACGTCGAGCAGTTCCGACGAGCTGCGCAGCCTGCGCGCGAGGCCGGGGATGGCCGAGAGGTGCTTGACCGGGGTGGTGACGGCGTCCTTCAGCCCGGAGCCGACCAGGTCCAAAGTGGACGGAGCGGGTTCCGGCGTCCACTCGGCCACCTCGCCGATCTCGGTGGCGTCCTGCCGGAAGTCGAGCAGCATCTGCATCAGGTCGGTGCCGGCGACCCCGTCGATCATGCAGTGGTGGACCTTGGAGATCAGCGCCCACCGGCCGCCCTCGAGGCCCTCGACCAGCCACATCTCCCAGAGCGGCTTCGAGAAGTCGAGCCGCTGCGCGAAGACGCGACCGGCCAGGTTGCGCAGCTGGTCGTCGTTGCCGGGAGACGGGACCGCCGTGTGCCGGACGTGGTACAGGATCTGGAAGTGATCATCGTCCACCCAGACCGGGCGGCCGACGTGCAGCGGCAGGCTCTTCACCCGCTGGCGGTACCTGGGCACGCCGCCCAGCTTCGACATCAGCCGCCGGATGACATCGCCGTACGACGGCGCGGGGCCCTCGAACACCAGCACCGACCCGACGTGCATCGGCACGTTCTCGTCTTCGACAAAATAGAAACCCGCGTCCATCGCGCTCATTCGATCCACAGCTGTCAACTGTAAAGGTCAAGGGCGGGTCACGGCGAGGGACCAATCCGGTGAGATGTGCGCCTCACCTGCGCGTATCGGTGGCCCGCTGACCGGTTCGGCACCAAACAAGTCCTTTGTGGACCAAGGTGACCGCCACCACAGGTCGTGCGCGTTGCGGGCGGTTATTGTGCGGAAAGCCGAATGTGGCTGGCTGGTGAGGGACTCCTTCACCAAGTCCGGCGGGGGGGGGGGGGGCGCCCCCACCCCAGTAAAATATAAAAAAAAAGAGCAGACCACCCTATTAA